>JBBSBO010000087.1:0-7861 GCA_038251215.1 Caldilineales bacterium | reverse complement strand
GGGCGAGCGCATGGTCAACCGCTTCCATGCTGACCCGCGCATCCAAAGCGCGGAATTGCTTTTGCAGGAGCAGATCCCCTATCACGCGCCGCTGGAAGAGGAGAGCGACGAAGAGGGCGTCCCCACCCTGAACATCCAGCCGTCGGTGGTGGCTTCGCCCTGGCGCGTGCCGGTACAAAGCGCCTTCCCGCAGGTGAATTACCTCTCCAACGGGCGCTATGGCGTTTTGATCACAAACAGCGGCGGCGGCTACAGCCGTTGGCAAGACAAGGACCTGACGCGCTGGAGCGCCGACGCCACGCAGGACAACTGGGGCGCGTGGGTCTATCTGCAAGATGACGAGAGCGGTGAGCTGTGGTCGCTCGGCGCGCAACCGACGGTCACGGTTATAGGCCAGCGCGAAGTGAATTTTTATCCGCACCGGGCCGACTTCCACGTCAGCCTGAACGAGATCGTCGCGGTGATGGAGATCGCCGTCCCGCCCGAGGACGATGCGGAGTTCCGCCGCATACGCGTCACCAATCAGAGTGACCGCCCGCGACGCGTGCGCCTGTGCTCCTACGCCGAAGTCGTGTTGGCCGAACAGGAGACGGATCGCCGCCATCCCGCCTTCAATAAGCTGTTTATCGAAAGCGAATACGACCCGGAAGTGCATACCTTGCTCTTCCATCGCCGTCCTCGTTCCGCCGACGAGGAGCCGATCGTCTTAGCCCATAGTCTGGTGGTGGAGACGGACCGTGACCTGAGCGGAGAGTATGAAACGGATCGCGAACGCTTTGTGGGGCGCGGCGGGTCGTTGCGCCGGCCGGCTGCGCTGGCAGAGGGCGGGCCGGGCCTGTCCAATATAGCCGGCGGCGGACTGGACCCAATCATGGCAATCGGCCAGGTTCTTGAACTGGAGCCGCACACCACCGCCGAAGTGGCGTATGTCACGGTCGCGGCAAGTTCACGCGAGGCGGCCCTGGCGCCGATTCAGCGCTATCGCGACCTGCCCGCCATCCAGCGCGGCTTTGACCGCGCCCGCGCGCGCAGCGAACAGGAATTGAACCGGCTCGACCTGAACAGCGCCGCGTTGCAGCGCATCCAGCAGGCGCTTTCCTTGCTCGTCTACCCGCATTTCGCCCTGCGCGCCGACCCGCAGGTCCTGGCTGCCAACAGCAAAGGCCAAGCCGGCCTGTGGCCCTACGGCATCTCGGGCGACTATCCGATCCTCTTGCTGCGCGTGGGCATCGAAGAGGAGCTGACCCTGGTGCAGGAGATGCTCCAGGCGCATGCCTTCTGGCGCAGCCGCGGGGTGCAGATCGACCTGGTGATCCTCAACCACAAGGAGAGCGGCTATGCCCAGGAATTGCAAGGCCAGATTCACCGCTTGATCACGCATATGGAGGCGGATTCCTGGCTGAACCGGCGTGGCGGTATCTTCTTGCTTGTGGCGGATAACATGAGTGAGGCGGACCAAACCCTGCTGGCGACCGCGGCGCGCGTGGTGCTGGATGCGGGCGAGGGCGCCCTGGAGCAGCAGCTCCAGCGTCTGCGCGTCGCGCCCCCCATCTTGCCCGTCTTCGCGCCCATGCGCAGCCTGGAGGCGGAAGTTGAACCCACGCCGCCTGTGGCGCGGCCCACGGATTTGCTCTTTGATAACGGTTGGGGCGGCTTCACGCCGGATGGACGCGAGTATGTGGTCTATTTGGAACACGCACAATGGACGCCCGCGCCGTGGAGTAATGTCATCGCCAACCCCGAGTTTGGCTTCATCACGACCGAGGCGGGCGGCGGCTATAGCTGGGCGGCAAACAGCGGCGAGAACCGGCTGACGCCGTGGAGCAATGACCCGGTACGCGACCGGCCCGGCGAGAGTCTTTATCTGCGCGATGAAGAGAGCGCCGAAGTCTGGTCGCCGCTGCCGCTGCCCATACGCGAGCCGTCGCCTTACCTAATTCGGCATGGGGCCGGCTACTCGATCTACGAGCACAACAGCCATGGCTTGAAGCAGCAAGTGCGGCTCTTTGCCGTGCCCGACGCTCCGGTCAAAGTGGTGCGCCTGCGCCTGGAGAACACATGGAGCCGTGTGCGACGCATCACGGCGACCTACTACGCCGAGTGGGTGCTGGGCGTCACGCGCCATGCCATGCAGCAATACGTGATCCCGGAGTACCACGAAAGCCATGCGCTGCTGGCGCGCAACCCGTACAACGCTGAGTTTGGCGAGCGCGTGGCCTTCCTCGCCTCCGGCTCGCCGCCGCACGGCGTGACGACCGATCGCACGGAGTTCCTGGGCCGCCTGGGCGATGTGCAGCAGCCCGCTGCGCTTGGCCGCGTGGGGCTGGCGGGGACGGTCCAGCCGGGTCTAGACCCGTGCGCGGCGTATCAGGTGCATGTGAACCTGGAACCGGGCGAGGCGCGCGAGATCTATTTCCTGTTAGGCGAAGGCGAGAACCGGGAGCAAACTCTGCAACTGATCGCCCAGTATCAGGACGCCGACCAGGTGGACGCGGCGTGGCG
This sequence comes from Caldilineales bacterium, assembly GCA_038251215.1. Classification (GTDB taxonomy): domain Bacteria; phylum Chloroflexota; class Anaerolineae; order Caldilineales; family Caldilineaceae; genus JASGTU01. Next base: position 5,359 of record JBBSBO010000087.1, on the reverse strand, counting down.
CCAGGCTGTTGACGGCTGGGACGCGCTGCTGGACCAGATTACCGTGCAGACGCCTGACGCGGCGATGGACCTGATGCTCAACCGCTGGCTGCTCTATCAAGACTTATCCTGTCGCATCTGGGGGCGCTCCGGTTTCTACCAATCGAGCGGCGCCTACGGCTTCCGCGACCAGTTGCAGGACGTGATGGCGGTGGTCCACGCAGCGCCGGAAGTAGCGCGCGGCCAAATCCTGCGCGCCGCGCGTCACCAGTTCGAGGCGGGCGATGTGCTGCACTGGTGGCATCCGCCCAGCGGCCGCGGCGTGCGCACGCACATCACCGACGACCTGGTGTGGCTGCCCTATGTGACGGCGCAGTACGTGACGGCGACAGGCGATCGCTCGATCCTGGACGAGAAAGTCCCTTTCTTGGCGGGTGAACCCCTGGCGGCGGATGAAGAGGATCGCTATGGCCAGTATGCTTCCACTGAGCAGGACTTCACGCTGTATGAGCATTGCCGGCGGGCGCTGAAAAAGGGCGTGACTGCAGGCGCGCACGGTCTGCCCTTGATGGGCGGGGGCGACTGGAACGACGGCATGAACCGCGTCGGCATCCAGGGCCGCGGCGAGAGCATTTGGCTGGGCTGGTTCCTGGTGGCGACGTTGACCAACTTCGCGCCGCTGGCGGAGCAGATGGACGACGCCGCCCAGGCCAAGAAATGGCGCGACCAGGCGCGGCATATCCGCCAAGCGCTGGAAGAACATGGCTGGGACGGCGAATGGTATCGCCGCGCTTATTATGACGACGGCACGCCGCTCGGCTCGGCGCAGAACAAGGAATGCCGCATCGACGCCATTGCGCAGTCGTGGGGCGTCATTTCCGAAGCGGCGCAGCCGGATCGAGCGCAGCAAGCCATGCAAGCGGTCAGCCGGCAGTTGGTGCGCGCGCAGGATCGCGTCGTGTTGCTCTTTACGCCGCCCTTCAACAAGACCCCGCGCGATCCCGGCTATATCAAGGGCTACCCGCCCGGCGTGCGCGAAAACGGCGGGCAATACACCCACGCAGCGCTGTGGACGGCATGGGCCTTTGCCAAACTGGGGCAGGGCGACCGCGCCGCGGACATCTTCGGGTTGATCAATCCGGTCTACCACAGCGACGGCACATCCAAAGCGGCCCGCTATGGCGTAGAGCCGTACGTGGTGGCGGCGGACGTGTATGGCGCGCCGCCCTATGTGGGGCGCGGCGGCTGGACGTGGTATACGGGGTCAGCCGGCTGGATGTGGCGGTTGGGCGTGGAGGCCATCCTGGGCTTGCGCCGCGAGGGGCAGAGCCTGGTGATTGACCCCAGCATCCCTGCCGAATGGCCGGGCTACGACATCACCTATCGCGAGGGACGCAGCCGCTATCACATCCACGTCGAGAACGCGAACGGCACCGGCCGCAACGTGCGCGAGGTCATCCTGGACGGAAAACCGCTACCCGACGGCCGTATTCCGCTGACAGATGACGGGCAGGATCACGCCGTGACGGTGCGCCTGGGCGGCGATTGGGGGACGCTGGAAGCGGCGCAGAAGGCCGAGGCTGCCGGCGGCGAGGAATAAGGGATCGGTCTGACGGTACAATTTGCGGAGCCGTTGTCGCCATCTTGAAGGCAACAACGGCTTTTCGCGCAGAACTGAGCTAGTGTATGGGGGCCAGACTAGCGCTTGGGCCACACTATCTCGAGGAAGGTGCGGTCAAAGTCCTTCGTGAGCAGATAGATCTGGCCGATGACTAGCCCCAGCCAGGGCAGTTGTAGTGTGCTGACCGGCGCCAGCGCGATCAGGAAGACGATGGTTCCCGCCAGGCCGATTTTCACGTAAACTCCTTTGTTGAGGAGCAGCAACCCCATTGCAATCTCAAAGGCCATCAACAACAGCCCGTAGATCACAGGGTAGACGGCGACGGTTCTGGCGGTTAAGTCCCGGTAGAGAGGGAGATATGCCTCGCTCAAATAGGCTTCGTAGCCCTGCGGATTGGTTAAGATAAATAGTCCGTTGACCACAAAAGCCATCGCCAAGAAGAAGAATCCTAACGCGATGCGGCCTGCATTGGGCCTGACGAAGCATAGGATCACCAGCGCCAGGACGAAGGTCGTGCTGATGAGGTAGGGGGCCAACAACTTCTGCTCCTTTCTTGGGCGTGCGCCACGTGCTGTTTGGTCGAATACGACGGCGGGTATGCTTAGTCAAAATGGCCTGGCAGCTTCAAAATTGAAGCGACTAGGCCATTCTTATCTCAGATTGTCTCGTGCGGGCTAATATGCGACGGACGCTTGCAGTTCTACGGCGCGACGGCTGGCACGGCAGGCTGCGGCGTCGCGCTGTTGAGCTGGAAGACGCTGTCCATGTCCTCGCGCTGCAAGACCGGTGCATCCTCATAGAGGAAGCAGGCGGCAGCGCGATGCGCGTCCGTGCGGTAGAGCTTGGGGACTTGCTTCAGGCATTTGTCCATGGCCGCGGGGCAGCGGTCGGCGAAGCGGCATGACTTTAGCCCGGCCTTCTGGTTGGGGAAGGCAGGGGCGGCTTCGGCGGCCCAGGGCTGCGAGGGGTCCGCCACGGGGATCGAGCCGACCAGCAAGCGCGTGTAGGGGTGGCTGGGATTGCGCACTACTAGGTCCACGCTGCCCGCCTCGGCGACGGCCCCACGATAGAGCACGATGATGTTGTCGCCGATCTGATAGGCCGTGGTCAGGTCATGCGTGATGTAGATGATGGAAATGCCGAACTCCTCCTTGAAGCGCTGCAGGCTGCCCAGCACCGTTGCGCGCAGGGATGCGTCGATCATCGAGACCGGCTCGTCCGCCAGGATGACGCGCGGCTTGAGAATGAGGGCGCGCGCCACCATCACGCGCTGGCGTTGACCGCCGCTGAGCTGGTGCGGATAGCGGCCCAGCGTTTCCTCCGGGCGCAGGCCGACCGTCTCCAGCGCATCTTGGATCATGTTCCATTTCTCATCTTCCGACGAGGCCAGCTTCATATAGTCGATCGGCGTGGTCAGCACATGGTCCACGCGATAGAACGGGTTGTAGACCTCGAACGGGTCTTGGAAGATGACCTGCACGTCGCTGAGGAATGTGCGCCTTTCCTTGTTGGACAGTTTTTGCAGGTCTTTGTCCTTATAGAGAACGCTGCCCAGCGTGGGCGCGGTGACGCCAAGCAACAGGCGAGCGAGCGTGGTCTTGCCGCTGCCACTTTCGCCGACGATGGCCGTGATCGAAGGCGATTCATCCTCGATAGTCATGGAGAAGTCGTCCAGCGCCATGGTTCGCGTGCGGTCGAAGAGTCCCCCGCCGAAGATCTTGGTCACGTTGCGTGCTTCGAGTAGTGCAGTCATGTCAGGTCCTTACGGCGCTAACTTACGTGGCAAAGTGGCAGGCGGCCCAAACGTCGTGTTCGAGTTCACGCAGGCGCGGCTTCTCGGTGCGGCAGCGGTCTTCGGCCAGCGGGCAGCGCGGGTGGAAGACGCAGCCCGGCGGTACGTCGAGCAAAGACGGCGGCAAGCCGGGGATCCCCGTGAACTCGCCTTTGGTCTGTGTGGAGGGCAGGCTGGAGATGAGCAGTTGCGTGTATGGATGGCGGGGCTGCGCGAAGATCTGCTTCACGGGCGAGACTTCCATCAACTGACCGGCATACATTACGCCCAGCCGCTCGACGAACTGCGCCATCAAGCCCATGTCGTGCCCCACGAGGATCACCGAAGCGCCGATGTCGGCCTGGATGTCCCTGAGCGTTTCCATCACCTGTCGCTGCACCACCACATCGAGCGCGCTCGTTAGTTCGTCGGCGACGATCACCTTGGGCGTCAGGCTGATGGCGATGGCGATTACGACGCGCTGTTTCATGCCGCCGCTCAACTCATGCGGGAACATGTGCGCCACCTGCGGCGTCAGCCCGACGCGGCCGAGCAACGTGGCGATGCCCTCTTCAATCTCGCTCCTGGAGAGGCGAAGGCCGTGGTCCGCCCAGCCGTCAAGGATCTGGTCGCGCACGCGCATGACCGGGTTGAGCGAGTTCATCGAGCCTTGCGCCACCAGGGCGATCTGGGCCAGGCGCAGCGCTTTCATCTTGCCCTCGGGCACGGTCAGCAGGTCCGTGTCTTCCAGCCAGATGTGGCCCGATACCACGCGCGCGGGCGGCTTGATCAGGCGCATGATCGTGAGGGCCATGGTGGACTTGCCGGAACCGGATTCGCCGGCGAGGCCGAAGCGCTCCTGCGCGCGCAGCGAGAAGGTGATGTCCTCCACGGCATGCACGGGGCCGCGCGGGGTGTCGTAGTAGATGGTCAGGTTCTCTAGGCGCAGAACATCGGGCTTCTTTCCCGGTGCGGCGCTGCGCTTGTCGGTGCGCCCTTCGGCGGGGGCGATCTGCGAAAATTGGCTAGCCATTACACCGACCTCCTGATGCGCGGGTTGGCGATCTCGTCGAGGCCGACGCTGGTGAGGAAGAGGCTGATAAAGAGCAGGCCAATCACGACAATCGGCGGCAGCCACCACCACCACCAGCCGTTGATCACCGCGGCGTTGTAGTTGATCCAGAAGAGCGTCATGCCGATGGTCGGCGCGTCCATTGGCCCTAGTCCCAGCACTTCGAGGCCAACCGAGGCCAGCACCGCCGCCGACGTCGAGGTGACGAGCGACGCCGCCAGGTAGGGCAACAGGTTGGGCAGAATCTCGCGGAAGATGATCATGCGCCCCGGCACGCCGGAGAGGCGCGCCACCTGGATATAGCTGCGCTCGCGGATGGTCAGCACCTGGGCGCGGATCGTCCGCGCCGGGTACAACCAGGCGAGCGAGGCGACCACCAACGCCATTTGCTCGACGGAAAGCCCTCCTTCAATCACCATGGCGACGACAATGAGGACCATGAGACCGGGGATCGTCAGGCCGACATCGACAACGCCGCGGATCACGGCGTCGATCCAGCCGCCGTAGTAGGCGCTAATAAAGGCAAGCGTGCCGCCCACGGTCACGCCGAGGAAGCCGGCGATCAGGCCGATGCGCAGAGTCAGCGGCGTGCCCGCCATCATCACGGCGAAGAGGTTGCGCCCCTGTTTGTCGCTGCCGAAGGGCAGTTCCCACGAAGGCGGCTGCAGCGGCCGCACCGAGACGGGCCGGGCTTGCTCCAGGTCGACGAAGTTGCGTCCGATCACGGACGAGAAGAGCAGAAGGAAGAACATCACTAGGCCTACCACCAGCGACGGGTTGCGCCGGCAGTAGCCCAGGGCACGGCGCACGGTGTCACGCCAAGTGTCGGTGTTAGCGGGCCGCACTCTCAGGGCGTCATTAGCCACAGTGGTCGACATAATTACGCCTTTCGATAAGTGATCCGCGGGTCAAGCAG
>JBBSBO010000086.1:0-7876 GCA_038251215.1 Caldilineales bacterium | reverse complement strand
TGCCTGGGAGGGCGTAGCGTTTCGATTCCGCGTGTGAGACGTCTTAACTAGAGTACTCTTGATTATCGTCCGTGTCGAAAACGCGTGTATCATACCAGCATTGCCCGATTAGATGGAATCGATGCGCCGTTTGTAGACATTTCCTGTGCAAATGCCGCCCATGCCCAAACCGCGCTCATACATATACGGCGGCGCAATTCGCGACAGCGCCAATGCAGGCGTGTGCGCCTCGCCATGGTATAATGGCAGCATATTGGGGCGGCTGCGCAGAACAGGCAACTTAGGGACGAATCAAAGGCAACGCGGGGTAAATGTGCTGCAGCGCCACAGGCGCGATCTGCCGAAAACTCGATTTGAAGTCGAGTGTCGGTTGTGATAGAATACTTGCAGGTGCAATAGCGCCAAGAGTGTTTTGCTTTTGCTCAGTCTTTATTCATTCATTTCATCATCCGCTCATTCTAACAGTGGAGAAGTGCCCATGAATCGACATCGAAGGATATACTTAACTATTATCGCTTGCGGTCTTTTCTTTCTTTCGTTCGCTATCATGTCAGGAACCTTGAATATGTCGCCGGTGCAGGCCGCCCCGCTGGCTGCGGAAACGGTGACCGCCATACCGACAAACCCGCCGGAAACCGACACGCCGATACCGACAAACCCGCCGGACACGGTGGTGCCGCCGACGGCGACACACACGCCTCCCCCGGGGGCGACCGACACGCTGCAACCGCCGCAGACGGTCACGCCGCCGCCGCCGCCGGTTCCGCCGTCCGAGATCCCGGAGCCGATCACCGTGATCCTCTTCGGCACGGGCTTGGCAGCCCTGTCGGCTGCAGCCGCACGGCGCAAGAAGGCGGAATAGTCGCCGCGCGCCTCTGCACAACGGATGCGGCTCTTCATTCAGTAGTTTGATTTATCGCAAAATGCTCCGGCAAGAAACTTTGCCGGAGCATTTTCTGTTATATAGAAGGCGAGCACCTTCGATTTTGGATGATGTGCAAGATTTTGCAGCAGAATTCCGCATAGGATCACGCCACCTTGCCTAGCGCCCTTTGCACCAAGCTCAGAGCCGTCCTCGCGGCGGCCTTCATCGCCTCGCTCCTGCTATCGCCTGCAGCGACGCCCATAGCCCGCGCCCAGCAACCGGCGCGGACCGGCGGCCTCGCCCTCGTCGTGACGCCCGCGGCAAACCAAACGCAGGTACAATGGCGCGCCCCAACCGCGGACGTCGAGCCGGCCTCCGCCGCGGCAACTCACCTGCCGCTGCTCCCCTACGCGGGAGCCATGCTGCCCATGCAAACGCTGGTTGTGCGCGTGGAGGGCGACATCGCGCCCGCCGCGCTGCCTTCGCACCTGGTCGACGCGCCCTGGACCGGCCCCTTGCCCGCCGTTGACGCGCTGCTGCCGCCCGCCCTCGACTGGGAGCGGCGCCCCTGGCAAGCGCCGCCCGCCGACGCGCCGTTGCCCAGGGCGCCGCTCTTCCTGCTGCGTGAGGGCCGCCTGCGCGGCGCACACATCGCCGTCTACGCCTTCAGCGAAATCTACCAAGACTCCTCCGGTGCGCTGCGCCGCGTGCTCGAACTCGACGCCGCCATCCCCGGCAGCTTGTCCCTTGACGATCTGGACGCGCTCCTGCCCTCCGGCGAGCCGTCCGGCGCACTGGATAGCCAAGCCCAGCCTGCGCCGGCAAGTGCGGTCGCGCCGCCGGTCAATGCCCTGGCGGGGCGCAGCGCCGTCAAGGTCTTTGTGGCGCAAAGCGGCATCCAGCGCATCTCCGCCGCGGACTTAGCGAGCGCCGGCCTGACTAACCCCGCCGCCGGCAAGCTGCGCCTCTACTATCGCGACACGGAGGTCGCGCTGCAAGTCTTTGACAGCAACCGCGACGGCATGCTGGCGGGGAACGACGAGTCGATCCGTTTCTATGCCCCCGCGCCGGGCGACGTGTGGAACAGCGAAGACGTCTACTGGTTGGTCGAGGGAACCGCCGCCGGCCTGCGCATGGCCCCGCGCAGCGTCGCGCCGCAGCAAGCCCCTCGTCGCGATACGGCCCTCGAGACCGGCGTGTGGCGCGTCAACCAGATCTATGAGTCCACCGTGCCCGGGGCCGACGGCGACAACTGGTTTCACCTCGAGGGCGACCTGACCACAGCCACGACCCTCGCCGACGCGCCCAGCTTCCCCGCTGACTTCGGCCTGCGCCTGCCGCCGGCAACCGGCGTCGCCGAGCAATCCGTCTTCACCCTCTCCGTCAGCGTCGCCGGCCAAGTCACAGCCGCGCCGATGGCGCTCCGCCTGCAAGTCGGCGGCGGCACAGTCGCCTACACCGACGGCCCCGGCGATTGGATCGTGGACTTCAGTCGCGGCCCCGCGCAGAATTTCAGCCGCCGCATCGAGAGCAACGGCCGCGCCACCGCGCTCACGGTTACACTCTTGCCCCCAGATCAGCCTGCGGCCCAGAGCAGCGCCGTCTTCTTTGACGACATCGCCTGGCAGCAGCCCGTGCGCCTGAGCCTAAACGGGCAGGGCGCGGCCTTCCGCGGCGTCGCCGGCACGTGGCGCTACCAGGTCAGCGGCGCGCCCGCCGGCGCCTGGCTCTATGACGTAAGCGACGCGCGCCGGCCCCAAACCCTCGCCACGGCCGCTGTCGCCAACTTCGAGTTCCAGGACGGCCCCACCGCGCACGTCTACGTCGTCGCGGGCGAGGGCACGCTGCACACGCCGCGCCTGCAAGCGCATCGCGCCGTAGCCTGGGGCAAGGGCGCCGATGCAGTTTACATTGCGCCGCAGATCTTTCACGCCGCCCTGCAGCCGCTCGTAGAGCTGCGCACGCGCCAGGGCTACCAGGTGCAGGTCGTCGACGTGCAGGACATCTTCGACGCCTGGAGCTACGGCGCCATGGACCCGCAAGCCATCCGCAACTTCCTGCGCTACGCGGTCAGCGCGTGGCAGCCGTCGCCTATTTCCGCGGTACTCGTCGGCGACGGCACGTGGGACCCGCGCAACTATTTGGCGACCGGCAACCCCACGCACATCCCGCCCTACCTGGCCGATGTCGACCCGTGGCTGCGCGTCACGGCCTGCGAATTCTGCTACGCCCAACTCGACTTTGACGACCCGCTCCAGGACAGCCTGATCGACATCTGGCTGGGCCGCTTTCCCGTCGCCGACGCCGTCGAGCTGGCGGCAGTGGTGGACAAGATCGTGCGCTATGAAAGCGCCGTCGACCCCGCCGCGCCCTGGCGCAGCCTCTCCGTGCAAGTGGTGGACGACTACGTCGAGTCGCCCGACGGCGCGCTCGACCGCGCCGGCAACTTCTGGAAGCTCGTCGAGAGCGTGATCAAGCAGCAGCCGAGCCTGCTCACGATTGCCCGCGTCTACTATAACGTCACCGTGGACCCCGCCGTGCTCGACCCGGCCACACGCCAGTGGTACGAGGCCGTCCGCCCCTGGCTGCAGACAAGCGAAAGCGCCGCCCAGGCTGCCGCCCGCGGTGCGCTCAGCGCCGGCGCGGGCCTGGTTACCTTCACGGGCCACGCCAACCACTGGCAATGGGCCAGAATGGGTCCCGTCTCCGGCTATGACCACCGCCTCTTCGGCCTGCTCGATGTGGGCGGGCTAACCAATCGCGACGCGCCCTTCATCGGCCTGGCGATGACCTGCTACAGCTCGCAATTCGCCATCCCGGAACGGACCACGCATACGACGCTCGACGAGCGCCTCTTCCTGCACCCCAACGGCGGCGCCGTCGCCATGTGGGGGCCTGCCGGCCTCAGCATCGCCTACGGTCATGACGTCCTGCAGACGGGCTTCTACCGTGCGCTGTGGCGCGCCAAGCCTTTGCAGGCCAAGCTTGGCGCGCTTACCCAGTCGGGCTATAATGCCATCGTTCTGGACACGCCCTGCTGCCAAGACGTGGCGCGGACCTTCGTGTTCATGGGCGACCCGCTGACGCCGGCGCGCGTGCAGCCGCTTGCCGGCGTGTACTTGCCCTGGGTGAGCGCTTCCACGGCGGCGGGCGAGCCCGCGTTCCGCCTGCGCCTGCCCTGGGTCACGATATCCCGCCCGTGACCACGTTATCGACAGCTACTTGACAGCTTTTTGACAGCTTTTGCCTGGCTTCTTGCATGACACGCGACTTCCCCGCCATCCAACGGGTGTTGATCATCACCTTTCTGCTCAACTTGCTGGCAACCGCCCCCAAGTTGACCGTGGGCATCGCCACCGGCGCGCTCAGCCTGGTGGCGGATGGCCTCGATTCGCTCTTCGACGGTCTGTCCAACATCATCGGCCTGTTCGCGGTGCGCGTCAGCAGCCGCCCGCCCGACGATGAACATCCGTACGGCCATCGCAAGTTCGAGACCGTCGCCGCGCTCTTCATCGCCACCGCGCTCTTCATCACCGCCTGGGAGTTGGCGCGCGGCGCCATCGACCGCATCCTCGATCCGCCGCCGCTGATCGTCAACCGCTGGAGCATCGCCGCGCTGCTCTTCGGCGCCACGGTGCAAGGCGTCACCGGCTGGTGGGAGCTGCGCCAGGCGCAACGCCTGTACAGCGAAGTCCTGCGCGCCGACGCCCGCCACACGCTCACCAGCCTGGGCGTCAGCGCGGCCGTGCTCGCCGGGCTTCTGCTCGTGCGGCTGGGCTATCCTTTGGCAGACCCCATCGTGGCGCTGCTGGTCGCCGCCATCATCGCCAAGATCGGCGTCGACACCGTCGCCGAAAACATGCCCGCCCTCGTCGACCACGCCACCCTCTCCTCCGAGAGCATCGGCGCGGTCGTGGCAGGCGTGGCAGGCGTAGAAAGCTACCACCGCGTGCGCAGCCGCGGCCCGCACGACAACATCGCCATCGACCTGCACGTGCGTGTGGCGTCGCATCTGTCGATCCAGGAGGCCAACGCCATCGCCGACGAGGTGCGCCGACGCCTGCTTGCCTTGCCCGGCGTCGACGACGTAACCGTCCACTACGAAGCCGCGCGGCAGCCGGACAGCGCCATCGACCTCTACACCGCGGTCAACCTCGCCGCCCAGGAGTTGGGCATTGTCCTGCACGAGTGTTGGGTGCAGGCCGTCGACAACCGCCTCAGCCTGCACCTGCACGTCGGCGTGGACCCCACCATCTCGCTGAGCGACGCGCATCGCCTCGTCGACCGGCTGGAGCAAACGCTTATGCAGCGGCAACTGGGCATCGAAGACGTACACAGCCACATCGAGCTGGCGAGCCGCGAGGTGCTGCCCAGCGCGCGCGTCAGCAGCGGCCTCCAGCGCCACATTCGCCACCTGATCGAAGAGGCCGCCGGTCGCATTGACGCCGTGAGCGGGCCGCACAATATCCAAGTGCATCAGGTGGAGGGCAAGCTCTTCATCACGCTCGAGGCGCTGGTGGACGGCGACCTCTCCATGGCGGAGGCCCACGAGCTGAGCACACAACTGCAAGAAGCGATCCGCGCCGAGGTGCCCAACGTGGGCGAGGCGCTCGTCCACCTCGAACCGGCGCAGGAACTTGCCGGGCCGGCAACCCCCACGGAAGGAGCAGACGTCCATGCTCAACCCAACGCATAATGCCATCCGGCAGGTCACCGTCATCGGCGCAGGCACGATGGGCGCGGCCATCGCCGGGCACATCGCCAACGCCGGCCTGCCCGTCACCCTGCTTGACATAGCGCCCACGGAGCTAACGCCGCAGGAGGCCGCCGCCGGCCTCGCGCTGGACAGCCCCGCCGTGCGCAACCGCATTGTGCGCGCCGGCTTCGCGCGTATGCTCCAGGCCAAGCCAGACAACCTCTTCACGCCGGCGGTCGCCGCGCGCATCCGCCTGGGCAACCTGGACGACGACTTCGTGCGCGCCGTGGGCGAGGCGGACTGGATCATCGAGGCCATCGTCGAGCGCCCCGCCCCCAAGCAGAGCCTGCTGGCGCGCATCGAAGCCTGCGCCAAGCCCGAGGCCATCATCTCGACCAACACCTCGGGCATTCCGATTGGCCTGCTCGCCGCGGGCCGCAGCCAGGCGTTCCAGCGACGCTTCCTGGGCGCGCACTTCTTCAACCCGCCGCGCTACCTGCGCCTGCTCGAGTTAATCCCCGGCGCGCAGACCGACCCCGCCGTCGTCGCCCAGCTAGCAGCCTTTGCCGAAAACACGCTAGGCAAGGGCGTCGTGCTGGGCAAGGACACGCCCAACTTCATCGCCAACCGCCTTTTCAGCTTCATCCAAAGCGACCTCGTGGAGTTCGCCGCGGCCAACCGCTACAGCGTGGACGAGGTGGATTTGCTCACCGGGCCGCTGATCGGCCGGCCCAAAACCGCCACCTTCCGCCTGCTCGACATCGTCGGCATCGACGTGATGACCTTGATCGCAGAGAACCTCTACCCCCTCATCCCGCACGACGAAGGCCGCGCGGCCTTGCACGGCGACCGCCTCAGCGCCATCCTGCGCACGCTGCTTGAGCAGAACTTGCTCGGCAACAAGAGCGGGCAGGGCTTCTACAAGCTCGTCGCCGACGCGCCGGGCGGCAAAGCCTTTTGGGGGCTGGACCTGCAGGATGCGGCACGCGGCGTCATCACCTACCGCGAGCCGCTCGCCCCCGCCTGGCCTAGCATCGCCGCGGCCGCACGCCTGCCCCTGCCCGCACGACTGGCTGCGCTCTTCGCCGCCGACGACGGCGCGGGGCGCCTGATCCGCTATACGCTTCTGCACACGCTGGCCTACGCCTCCCAGCGCATCCCCGAGATCGCCGCCGGCATCGCCGACGTCGACCACGCCATGCGCTGGGGCTTCGCCTGGGAGCTTGGCCCCTTCGAGACATGGGACGCGCTGGGTCTGCGCCCTGTGCTGGCGACGATGGACGCCGAGGGCATCGCCGTCGCCCCCTGGGTGCGCGCCCTGGCGGACGCCGGTCACGATTCCTTCTACCGGCAGCAAGGGGCGCAGCGCCTGGCCTACAGCCCGGCGGACGGCGCCTATCACGCCATAGAGGGCGACAGTGAGGCCGTACACCTCCCCGCGCTCAAGGCGACAGGCCGTACGCTCGTCGAGAACGAGTCGGCGAGCTTGCTCGACCTGGGCGACGGGGTGATGCTGCTGGAGTTTCACAGCAAGATGAACACGTTGGACGCGGCCATCATGCACCTGGCGCAGACCGCGGCAGATCGGCTGCACGGCGACGCCGCCGCCCTGGTGATCGGCAACCAAGGCGCCACCTTTTCGGCGGGGGCCAACCTCAAGCTCTTTTTGCAGGCCGCCGAAGCCGGGCAATGGCGCGAACTCGAGGAGTTCGTGCGCCTGGGCCAGGAGGTCATGCTCGCCCTGCGCTCCGCGCCGCGGCCGGTGGTAGCCGCGCCCTTTGGCCGCGCGCTGGGCGGTGGCCTGGAGATCTGCCTGGCCTCGGCGCGCGTTGTCGCCCACGCCGAAGCCTACGTGGGCCTGGTCGAGGCCGGCGTCGGCATCATCCCCGCCTGGGGCGGCTGCAAGGAGATGGTGCGGCGCAACCTCAGCCCGCACATGCACGCCGCACACGCCAACCCTACGCCCTATCTGCGCCGGATATTCGAGACCATCGGCTTCGCGCAGGTGTCCGCCTCCGCCTTGCACGCGCAGGAACTGGGCTACCTCAGCCCGCACGACCGCATTGTGATGAACGCCGAACGGCTCTTGGCCGAAGCCAAGCGCGAGGCGCTGCACCTGGCGGACGGCGGCTATCTGCCGCCCGCCACTACGGGCAACGTCTACGCCGCAGGCCGCGACGCGCTCGCTAACCTGCGCGTCGAGATCCACTCCCTGCGCCAGGCCGGGCGCATCAGCGACTATGACGCCCACATCGCGGACAAGCTGGCCTACGTCCTCTGCGGCGGCGACCTTAGCCGGCCCGCCTGGATGGACG
>JBBSBO010000085.1:0-7894 GCA_038251215.1 Caldilineales bacterium | reverse complement strand
TGCTGCCAGTTTTATGGCGGGCTTTCCGGCCATCGTCGGCCATCCGCAGGTGACGGCGGTGGAGCCTGGTTCGCCCGCGGCGACGCTGGGCGTCCAGCCTGAGGACATCCTCTTGCAGCTTGGCGCCAAGCCGCTGCAAGTCAGCGCCATCCCCGACATGAACTACAAAGTGATGGAGCGCGGCGGTGACGCGTCTTCCGGCGGCGACAATACTCTGCTCGTGAGCCGCGGCGGCGTGATCCTCGAAATGGCCGCGCCGGCCGGGCTGACGTCGCAGGAACTCCTGGCGGGCGTGACGGCGACGCCTGTCCTCGCCACCCAGATTACGATGGTGGTGGAGGGGACGCCGGCGCAGCAAGCCGGTTTGCAAGAGGGCGACCTCGTGTATGCGGTGGACGACTCGGTGATCTCCGTCAATCTGCCGCTCAACGAAGTGATCAGCCAAAAGGCGGGCACGCAAGTCGACATAACGGTGTTGCGCGACGGCGAGTGGCTGAACTTGCCGGTGACGCCGCGCGTCGACCCGCCGGCGGGACAGGGGTCACTGGGCGTGCAGATCGGCCCGGTCAACACGCTGGCGACACTGCCGCCTTTGGCAGCGCTGTGGCAAGGCGTGCGCAGTACGGGCGAGTATGTGATGCTCGTGTTGCAGTTGCCGGTTTTGTTGATCATGGGCCAGATGTCGCCTGCCGACGCGCAGTTGACGGGGCCGGTGGGCATCGCGCAGATGGTGGGCGGTGCGGTCAACGCGACGCTGGACACGGGGCTGTGGTTCCCCATCTTCCGGCTCTCGGCCATCTTGAGTGCGGCGCTGGCGATCACGAACCTGCTGCCGCTGCCTGCTCTAGATGGCGGACGGCTGCTCTTCATCGGCTTCGAGGCGCTGCGCGGGCGGCGCGTCAACCCCGAGCGCGAGGGCCTGATCCATATGGTGGGCTTTATGCTGCTGTTGGGGCTGCTTGTGTTGATTACGGTGCGCGACATCACTACGACGCAGCAGGGCATCGACTGGACGACGATCTTAGGGCAATAGCCCGCCCGGTCCAGCCTCGCCGAGTAGTGTTGATGCAAAGACCGACGATGGTATGAGCAACGCAATGGTATGAGCGACGAGCTTATGAGCGAAGAGCCACACAACCTACCGGAAGCGCCGCGGCCCACGGCTCGCACATCCAGTGTGCGGGTGGGAGGGATGCGGCGTTGTCCGAACTGCGGCAGCAGCATCTCGGCGCATGCCAGCGTTTGCCCGGCCTGTGGCGAGAGCCTCAAAGCGCACGGGGACATGATTCGTTGCCGGCACTGTGGCGAGAAAGCCTCCTCCGAGCTGGCGCTCTGCCCGCATTGCGGGCGTGAGCTGTTGCCTGCGCCGCCGCGACTGCTGACGTGGGGCATTCCGGCTCTGCTCGTTGTGCTTTTTGTGGCCGTGTTGGCGGGTCAACTGAACGGCAGGGCGGAGGGCGGCAACCCGATGGCGTGGGTGCAGAGCAGCCTATCCAGTACCGGCATCGGCGACGGGGCCAAGCGCGGCATCGTGGTTGTGATGACGCCGGTTCCGCCGGCTGAAGACGAAGTGGAAGCTCCGCCCGCGGCTGAGGAAGCGATCGAGCCAGTGGTTGTGGCCGAGGGCGATGTCGTCGCGGCTGCGCCGATTGAAGTTGCCCAGGTTGAAGCCCTGCCAATTGCAGATGTACCGGTTGCAGGCGTACAGGCGAATGGCGCCGAAGCGCAGCCGGCCGCAGCGCCGGCTGAACAAAGCGCTGAGCAGCCTCTGGAGCAAACGGTCCCGCCGACGCCTATGCCGTCCGCCACGGCGGCCAGCGAGAACGTGCCTTTGCCCACCGCCACGCTGGTCGCGGCGACGGAAGCGCCGCCTGCGCCGCCCACGGCGTCCGCTACGTCTGCGCCGCCTACGGTCAAGCCTGCCGCTTCGCCGCCGCCTGCGCTCGTGGCGGCAGCCGGCGCTGCGGCCAAATCCGCAGCGCTGGAGCTGCCGAGCGCCACGCCCACGCAGCCGCCCGCGACCGGCACGTGGACGCCCACCGCGGCTCCCACGGCTACGCCCGCGCCGACCGCGACCGCCACGGCAACGCCGTTGCCTGCGCCCACCTATGAGATTCGCCGCGGCGACACGCTGATCGTGGTGGCGCGGCGCTATGAAGTGGCGCTGGAAGATTTGATGCGGGCCAATAACATCTCGCCCAACGAGGCTTTTACCATCCAGCCGGGGCAGATCCTGGTGATCCCCACGGGCGACGATCCAACGCCGACGGCCTCGCCTATGGCTGTGGCTACGACTGTGCCCACGGCGACGCCTGTGCCGGCGACCAGGGCAACGAATACGCCGCCGCCTACGGCGACAGTGCAGCCGGTTGCCGCGCAGTCGGTCATCCGGCTGGACGCGCCCGTGTTGCGCAGTCCTGAACCGGGGACGCCGGTGAGTTGTTCCGCGCCGACGAGCTTGGTATGGTTGCCGGTCCCCTTTATGCGCGCCGAAGACAAGTACGTGATGCACTTGGGGTTTGTCAACGGCCTAACGGACGCCAACCAGGAGATCGTGATCTGGGTGTTGGAGCAGCCGCGGCCGGCCAATGTCACCTCGTGGGACATGGACGCCAGTCTGTGCGCGCTGGCGCCGCAAGAATATGGGCGACAGTGGCGTTGGTATGTAGAAGTGTCAGAAGAGATAGACGGCAAGTTCGTTCCCGTCAGCCCGCCCAGTGAAACGTGGAGCCTGAGCTGGAACTGAGGCGAGCATCGGCGTTGTCGAGGCAATTTACGGTTGAAGGAAGGATTCACCGCGGCAGTTTGCCCGTGAAATAGATATGATGCAGGATCAAGACTTTTTCTCGAATTCAGACAATTTCTCCGGCTCAGATAATGCGCCGCGCGGCCGCGCGGACGAAGAGGCGCGGCTGCTGTGGGAGTCGGCGCTGGATGATGAGCCAGATGAAGCCGGCGGCGAGCAACCCATCCGTCCCGCCATGGCTGTGGGCGCGCTGATCGAGCGCTTGCTGCACGACGCGCAGACGCCGGAGCCGACCGACTTTCATGCCTTCTCCGATCTTTCGCGGCAAGATTACGAGTCGCTGCGCGAACAGTGGCCTCTGATCGCAGCCGACAGGCGCCGTGAAGTGGTGGGGCGCCTGGTGGAAAGCGCGCGCGAGGATGTGTTCTTGCATCTGGAGCGCCTGCTGCGCGTGGCTATGGGCGACAGCGAGGCGGACATCCGGCAGGCGGCGATTGAAGGGCTGGGCGAAGAAGCATCCGCCGATCTGATCGGCTCCCTTGTGCAGATTTTGCACAACGACCCCGAGGGGCTTGTGCGTGCGGCGGCGGCGGCGGCGCTGGGCGCCTATGTGTTGGCGGGCGAGCTGGACGAAATGGATAGCTCGCTGACTATGCGCGCCGAAGAGGCGCTGCTGAATGTGCTGCAAAACGAGGCCGAGCCGCTGGCGGTGCAGTGCGCCGCGCTGGAAAGCCTGGCCTATTCCGGCGAGATCGGCGTGCGCCAGTTGATCGAAGACGCCTATTATTCGCCCTACGAGGAGATGCGCGTCAGCTCACTGATCGCCATGGGGCGTAGCGCCGACGTGCGCTGGCGCGGGCGTGGTCGCGCCGAATTGCAGAACCCTTCGCCGGAGATGCGTGCCGGCGCGGCCATTGCCTGCGGCGAGTTGGAGGCGAAGGCCGCGGTCGATGATCTGATCGAGCTGCTGAACGACGATGAAGAGCTGGTGCGCGTGGCTGCCATCTTCGCCCTGGGCCGCATTGGCGAACGCTCCGCACGTGAGGCCTTGCAGGCCATCGCCGCCGGCGAGTTCGAGGTCGAAGCCGCCGCCGCCGAAGAGGCGCTGGAAGAAATGCTCTTCTACCGTGATGTCGAGGGCATCCCGCTCTACGACGAGGCAGAGGAAGAGGACGAAGACGAGGACTCCGAGCCGTGGGATGCGTGGTATGACCGCGACGACCTCGATCTAGGCTCCTATGAGTGAAGCGCAGGCTAGTGTTAGCCCAATAGTTTCGCCCATTCACGCACACGTTGGGAGCGGCGCCGCAAGGTGAATCTGAAACTAAAGCGATTGGTGCGTACAGCCGGCTCCGAACAATATGCGTTGTTCGACCTGGACCAGCTTGACGAAGAGGACGGCATGCCGCTGACCATCGGCAAGCTGGACTTACACTATACGACGGAGGGCGTCTATGGGACGCTGCTGCTGTGGGACGATGCGACGCGCGATCTGGACGCCGAACGGCGCGCCGAGTTCATCTACGCCTTGCTCGACGAAGTGGCGCAGCCGATGGGCGTGCCCAACGAATACGTGGTCGAATTCTTCGCCCCTACGTTGGAACACTACGAGGTCTTCCACAATGTGGGGCTGGTGGTCGACGGCGACGGTGATGGCGATGATGATATAGATGACGATATAGATGACGATGGCGACGAGGATGAACTGGAGTCCGCCCTCGTCGTGTGAGATTGGGCCGGCAGCGCGTTGGCAGCAGAGCGAACCAGGCCATGCACGCGTGATCGCCGGATGAAATGAGGAAGTGTAGGGCATGTCAGAGTCTGAAAGTTCGCTGCAGTTTCGCCAGGCATTGAACGAAAGCGCCCTCTTGTTGAGCCGCAACCGGCCCGGGGAGGCGCTGCAAAAGCTGGAGCCGCTCTATGCGCAGGCGCCGCACGATGCAGACGTCGCCATCAATCTGAGCGGGGCGTATATCTTGCAGCGCAAATGGCAGCGGGCCATCGACGTGCTGCTGGCGGCGACGCAGGCCCACCCCGACAACGCCATGTTGTGGGCAAACTTGGCCGCGGCGCAGCTGGGACGGCTGGAAACAGCCGGACCGCGCCAACAGGAAAAGGCGATGGAAGCCTATTACCGGGCGTTGCGCGCCGACCCGTCGGCCCCGAACGTACACTATCACCTGGGGTTGATCTATAAGGAACGCGGCGAGTTGAACCGTGCGTGCGCTATGTTCCAGCGCGCCCTGGAAGTTAACTCCGGCGACCGCGACGCGCGCCGGTGGCTCGACCGGCTGGCGGCGCAAATGGCCGAAGAATCAAAGCCGCCAAATGAAGATGAAGATAGCGATGCGGCTGACGTGCCAGGAGGCGACGCGGTATGAGGTCCGATCTTTCCGGCGCGACGTCCTCCCAGCAATTTGTCGACGCGGCCACATGGCCCGGTCCTGCACAGGCGGGGTGGCGCGAAAACCCGCAGCGTGTGGCGTGGATGATCCTGATCGGCAGTTTTGCCGTGTTTATGTTCCTGGCGATCTCGATCCCGCTCTCGATCAACTCGTTGGTGCGCTATGCCACGGTGAGCCAGCCGGCGCGGCTGGAGCCGACGCTGGGCACGTTGCTGCTCTATCCCTCGCCGGCGGATGAGCCGGTGGCGGTCACGGCGCCGCGCGACGATGTCGTCGAAGGCGGGCGCATCGTCGCCGCCGATGACTCGACGCAAGGCACGCTGGGCCTGGTGGGCGAGGCGGGGACTGACGAAGTTTTGGGCAGCGTGCAAATCTATCCCGGCACCGTGCTGGACGTGCTGCGCCTGCGCCGCCCGCTCTTCAACCGCAGCCAGGAACCCTACCAGGTGCGTCTGCGCCTGGAGGAGGGCCAAGCGCGCATCTTCACCAACAGCGGCGATAAACGCGCGCTCGATGTGGAGCTGGAGACGCCGCACGGCGTCATCACGCTGGCGGCGGGCAGCTATCAGGTGTCAGTCGACCCCGAACGGACCGATATCACGGTGCGCTCGGGCGAGGCGCGGCTGGCGCACGCCAACGACGGCAGCCTAGCCGTGCGCAGCGGCCTGCGCGCGTGGATGACAAGCGATGACTTTGCGCATGATGCCGTGGCTGCCGAGCAAAACCTGCTCAACAACGGCGACTTCAGCGAGCCGGTGCTTAACACATGGCAGAGCTACGTGGTCGCCGACAATGTCGTGCCCGGCAGCGTGCGCGTGATTGAGCGTGAAGGCCGGCGCGTGGCGTATCTCAGCCGCCAGGGCGAGGAGAACGTCCCCACCGAGGTGGGCATCACGCAGTCGGTGGAGAAGGACGTCAACGTCTTTGACTCGCTCTCGATCATGTTGGACGTCAAGTTGCTCTCGCAGAGCCTATCCGGTGCAGGCTATCTCAGTTCCGAGTTCCCGCTGCGCGTCGAGATCACCTATACCGACATCTACGGCAAGGTGCTGACGTGGGGGCACGGCTTCTATTTCCGCGACCCGGAAAACGAGAACTGGCGCATTATCAACGGCGAGAAGATCCCTCCCTATCTTTGGTATACCTACCAATCGCCCAACCTGCTGGAACTGTTGAAGGACACGCGCCCGGCGCGCATCAACAGCGTGCGCATCTATGCCAGCGGCTGGAACTACCAGAGCATGGTCAGTGAAGTGTATTTGCTTGCCGAGTAGGTCTCCGCGGCACGGCAAGGCGGCGGCAACCATCATCCCCGTTGGACAAACCAAACGCGCGTCCGCACGCGCAAAGAGGCAGGCGTGAAGGTCGACAGACGCTTGGGCCGGATAGGACGGCGAGTTTGGCTGTTGGTCGCCGGCCTGGTCTACCTAGCGCTCGGCGCGTATCAGTTGGGCTTGCCCGGCCTGCACTATGATGAGGCCAAAGAAGCGGGCATCAACGCCATGGAGCTACTGGCGGGGATGCCCGTTACTGCGTTCCGCGGCGTCACGCTGGACGTGGGCGGCCTGCATCTGCCGCTGATGGTGCAGGACTATATCGGCGCGGCCAACGTGTACCTGGCGCTGCCCTTTCTGGCGATCAGCGGCGTGGGCGTGCCCAACTTGCGCCTGTTGCCTCTGCTGACGGGGCTGGCGGGCCTCTTCCTGGTCGAACGCAGCGTGTCGGAGTGGCTATGGCGCTGCGATGGGACGGACAAGAGCGGCGCGGCGCAGGACGCGCACGCGCCGATTGCGCTGGGCGGCCTGCTCGTAGCAACGCTGCTGGCTGTGGCGCCGACCTATGTGTTCTGGAGCCGCCAGGGCATCTTTGTGACGAACCTGACGCAGCCGCTCTGTTTCCTGATGATCTGGCAGGGCTTGCGCTGGGCGCGCAGCGGGCGCGTGGCCCCGCTCGTGTGGGCGGCCTTCGCTGCGGGGCTTGCGCTCTATGCCAAGCTGCTCGCCATCTGGATTGTCGGCCCCTTTGCGGTGACGATGGCGGCTTGGTGGGCGATGCAGCGGCTGCGCGGCAAGCCGGGCGCGCCGGCGCTGTCGTGGGGCGCGCTGACCGTCGCCGTGGCGGCCTTTGTGGTCCCGCTCTTGCCCTTGCTCGTCTTCAATGTGCAGAGCGGCGGCACATTGACCAGCGTGCTGCGCAACGCCGGGCGCAGTTACTACGGTGTCGACAACCTGGCTGTGCTGGACAATCTGGGCGTGCGCCTGGGGCAACTGGCGCAAGTGTTGCGCGGCGACCAGTTCTGGTATTTGGGCGGCAGCTATGCCAACTTTGCGGCTCCCTGGCTGGCGCTGGTTGCACTGGCAGCCGGGTTGTGGCTGGCACCGCGCTGTATCGTGCCGCCGGCTGCGCTGCTGGCGGCGGGCGTGCTGCTGAGCGTGTTCACGCTCAGCGACCTGTTTGTGACGCACTATGCCCTGCTCTACCCGTTGGCGATCAGCGTGGTTGCCGTCGCGCTGGACCGCATGTGGCACGCAGCGGCGTCACGGCGTGCGGGGGGACGTTGGCTGCGCTGGGCCGCGGCCGCCACGGTTGTGCTATGGCTGGCCTTGGATGGCAGCAGTAGCCTGCGCTATCACCGCGCGCTGGCGCAGAGCGGCGGGCTGGCGAGTCATTCCGACGCGTCGTATCACCTGGCCTACTTCTTGCGCTACCAGGGCATGGGCGCGCCGATCGCGCTCGACTGGGG
>JBBSBO010000084.1:0-7895 GCA_038251215.1 Caldilineales bacterium | reverse complement strand
TCCTCCTGGCCCTTGCCCCAGCGCTTCTTCACATCTTTGAGCGTGATATAAGTGGGCATGGCCGCGGCCAGCTTACGCACGGCGCTCGCCACGCGTGCCTCATCCGCCAGGTCCGCCCGCGTTAGGCCGAACACGGCCAGCAGCCCGTCGATCTCCAGCCAGATCGTGCCGGTATTATAGTAGGAGAGCGAGAACTCGATCTCCTCGCGCGGCAGAGCCAGCCCCTCGATCAGGCGCAGATGGCCGTCCGTGCGCGCCAACCCGCCGCCGCGGTCGTCGATGCGCCGGCGGATCACCTCGGTCGTCCACGTGGCGCCGCTGTCGATGGCATAGCCGAGCAGCGTCGCGTCGACGTTGGCCCCCAGCGTATCAACGTTGTGCATCATCAAGTACTTCAGTTGGGGGCGCTCCTGCAACAGCCGCGCCAGCACGCCGTTGCGCAGCAAGTTGGGGATCTCGTACCAATGGCCCACCGGGTGCAGACACTGCATGGGCGTGTTGTCCGTGTAGTCGCTGCCCTCGCCCGCCTGCACCGCCCAGTTGATCAGCGCCGCGCGCAGGCTGTCCTGCACCTTCTGCGCCTGTTCATCCAGCAACTGCTGCGGCATCTCCTCCCAGGCAAAGCGCAGGTCGCGCGCCATCGGCGTCATACGCAGGCCGATGGCGCGACCGGGCGACAGCCGAATATGCTCCGCATAGCCGTACCAATCTTCGGCGCGCAAGAAGGCCTCGATGCGGTCGTGCGTCAGATAGCTGGTGGTGATGATGTGCGGCAACGGCAAGCCGCACAGGCGGCTCGTCTGCCGGCTCTTGGCGAGGTGTACCTCGATAAACGAGCGATGCCTGCCGCCCAGCTTGCTGAAGGGATGCAGCGCCTTGACCACGCCGGCGCCGTGCGTCCAACGGCTGCCCGCGCCGCCCGCCAACGAGACCGCCGCCACCGCGCCCTCTGCCAGGGCCTGCATGCCCAGGTCGCGCCAGCAGCGTCGCGCCGCATCCCTCTCTGCGCCCTGCGCCGTGCCGCGGCTAAAATCGGTTAGCTCGTCTTCGCCCACGTCCTCAATGCGGCTTGTCACCGGCAGCCGGTTCTGCGCCAGGCCGATGCGCCCGCTGCGCATATTCGCTTTGATCTGCTCGTGCTGCACGCGGTCAAAGCCGAAGCGGTCCAGCAGATCCGCCAGCGTGCCTGTGTCCGCGCTCTGTGCGTCCGTGCTGGGCAGCAGCCGGTCGAAGAGGATCTGCACCATGCCCGCCAGCTGCGGCTCCGTGCGACAGGCCGCGGCGAAACGGTCCAGCTCGGCGCGGCGGAAGGGCGAAAGGCTGCGCTGCTCGTGGCGCACGAGGTCCGGCACGGTCTGCGCATAGTAGCCGGCGGGCATCAGGGCGCGCGCGCCCGTCAGCAGATCGGCAAAAGTGCCCCGCTCGTTGATGGCGAAGTCATAGACGACTGGCTCCATGGCAAAAGGCACAGCCGCTTCCAGCCGCCGCTTGGCCGCGGACATGATCGCCTGCAAGCGCTCCTGAGCGCGCAGCTTGATCGCCGGGTCGAACATAAAGCCCATGCCGCCGCCGGACATGCCGCCCATCATCCAGAAGCCCCAGAAGCCCGCGCCGAACTCCGCCTGCACCGCTTCGATCAGCATCTCGGTGTAGCGCGTGGTCGCCCAGGGGATGATGGTTTGTAGCGGGCCGAAGAAATTGCGCTGCGTGGCCGCGCCCACGGCGGCGACATCCTCGCGCCGCAGCATCTCCAGGATCTCGTCGATGATCTGAATGGCCTCCTGCCGGCCCTGCCACTCGGCCTCGGCGCGCAGCAGATACTTCTCGGTCACCATCTCCAGGATCGGCCCGACGTCCTGCGCCATGCCGCCGTGGACCAGCACCAGGCTGTCTTGCAGCTTGCCGCGCATGGCGGGCGACACGTCTTCGGTGGTGAGGATGCGATGGTTGGGCAACAGTCGCCCGCGGCTGACGCCGAACTCCGGGTCGGACGCTGCAGCCTCCACGCCATGGATCACCTTCATGCCCGGCCATACGCCGCCGGAATCCTGCCAGCCGCCGCCGGAGCCTGCCAGCCACTCGCCGAGGATGGCGCGCGCCGCCACAATGCGACGCTCTTCTTCCTCCAGTTGGCCCGTGAGGGCGCGCGTCTGGCCCGTAGCGCGCATACACACCGCGATCAGCGAGGCCAGCAGGTTGGTGGACACCGCCAGCCGCGAGCCTTTGGGGATGCCGTTGACGTGGCTCACCAGTTCGATGCCGCGGCCCGGCCCCGCCAACCGCGCCAGCAGTTCGCCCAGCGACTGCCCGGCCCCTTCCATGCCCGGCGGCACGATGCCGGAGGCAATCACCGCGGCCTTGAGCAGGCCCAAATAGTCCCTGGCAAAATCGAAGACCTCGTCCAGTGCGGTGATCTCGGCCGTCGTGTTGAGGTCCACGCTGACCAGGCGCAGCACCGGCTGGTCGATCACGCGCAGATACGTCTCGATGGGCGGGCGCGGCGCGCTTGCCTCGCCGGTCCCCGCCTCATGTGCGCCCGCCGCCCCGCGCACGCTGAGGTCAACCGACACATTGAGCACGCGCGCGCCTTCGGGGAAGTCCATGCCCAGAAAGAAAATGTCGCTCCAGCCGCTGTGCGTCAGGTCCATGCGCACGGGCGTGGCCTCGTGCAGAATGGGGAAGAGGCCCTGGTCCGTGGCCGTGCGCTGCGTCAATTCCGAGCGCAGGCGCAGCGGGTAGTCCGCCGGATGGCCCATGCGGAACATCCACTGATTGCCGCGCACGGAGCGCACGCTACGCCGCACCTGGTCGGCCAACGTCTGGAAGCCCAGGCTGTGATAGGCCGCAGCCAGCGCGCTGGCGATGCCGTCGCTCGGCTCGCCCGCCGCGGCCTGCGTCTGCAAGAAGATATCGATGGCCTCTTCAAAGCGCCGCTTAAGCAGGTTGGCATAGCCCTCGAAGGGGATGAGCGTACACGTGCCGGCTTGCAAATGCGGGGGCAGGTGAAAGCGATAGATGGCATAGAGGAAGAAAAGCGCGCGCACCCGTTCGTAGAGGTTATCGCTGCTGCGGCGGAAGCGGTCCAGCGCGGCGCATTCAGCCAGCAATTGCTCCTTGGAGAGGTCGCGGCAGACGGCGTCTAGCGCGCGGTTGCGCTGCGCCGGGTCGGCGGCGGTGATGATGCGCACCAGTTCGCTCATTGTGCGCCTGCCCTCTGCGCGGCTGCATCACGCCCGCCCAAGTCGCGCGCCGCCAGCAGTTCGACAAGGCGCGCCAGCACGTCATCGCGATCCTGGCCTTGCAGCGCCAGGGCCAACTGCGCGCTGAAGAGGCCGTACTTCACGCCCAGGTCATAGCGCGAATTGTGTTGCTCCACGGCCAAATACTGCTCGCGCCCGCACAGCTCCGCCAGCGCGGAGGAGAGCGTCACCTGCGCCGGCGCGTGGCCGCCCTGCTGCGCGCTCGCCAACTGTCGCGCCAGCACCTCCATCACGGAGGGCAGCAACACATGCATGCCAAAGAAGCAAAGATAATGGCCCATGCGCAGGCCGGAGACGATCAGGCGCTGCTCCGCCTCGGTGGGCGTCGGCTTCTCGATCACCGTGTCCACCTGATAGATATCCAGCCCGCCGGGCAGCCGCCGCCCGCCCACCGTGCCGTAATAGGGCAGCAGGCTCTCGCGCGTTGCCTGTACGGCGGAGACTGTGCAGGCGTGGGCCTCGGCGACCTCCACCAGCTGCTGAGCGCAGCTCTTGGCGTCGCGGCTCACGTACAGATGGTCGCCCACCAGGTGCAGAAACGGGTCATTCGCCGTAAAGTCGCGGGCGCAGAAGATGGCGTGCCCATAACCCAGCGCCTCGTTCTGCGGCACAAAGCTCAGCCGCCCGGCATGGTCGCCGGCGACCTCGGTGTAGGCCACTTCATCGCCGGGGTGTACCACCACGCAGATCTCCTGGATGCCGGCTTGCACCGCCTCGTCGATCAGAATGTTGAGCACCGACTTCTCCACCGAGTCGCGGTCGATCAGCGTCTGCAAAGGCAGCGTACGCTGCTTGCGGCCCGCGGCGGTGATCACAGCTTTCTTGACTTTCATGCGCGTTCCTTTTGCGTGCTGCTGGGCGTTGCCTCAAAATGGAACCAGGAAGTGGAGCGTAAGATAAGCGCGTTCCCCACACCTGTCAAACCGTCCGAGATCGAATAAAACGCAAGGGAGATCCACCCACATGAGTCCCACCCCTCAAATCATCGCCCTGGGCGGCGGCGGCTTCTCGATGGAGCCGGACAACCTGGCGCTGGACCGCTATATCCTAGCGCAAACCCACAAGGCCCGGCCCTCCGTCTGCTTCCTGCCCACTGCCAGCGGTGACTCCGCCCAGTACATCGCCAACTTCTACGCCGCCTACACCGGGCTGGAGTGCCGGCCCTCGCACATTACCTTCTTCAACCGCACGCCCGACCTACGCGCCCGCCTGCTGCAGCAGGACGTGATCTTCGTGGGCGGGGGCAACACCAAGAGCATGTTGGCCGTGTGGCAGGCGTGGGACATGCCCGCCATCCTGCGCGAGGCGTGGCAGGCGGGCATCGTCCTCGCCGGCATCAGCGCAGGCGCCATCTGCTGGTTCGAGCAGGGCATCACCGACTCGGCGGGCGACGCCCTGGGCGTACTCGACTGCCTGGGCTTTGTAGCGGAGAGCTGCTGCCCCCACTACGACGGCGAGGCCGAACGTCGCCCCGCCTTTCACCGCTTCTTGGCGGAAGGGCGCATCCGGCCCGGCTATGCGCTGGACGACGGCGCGGCCATCCACTTTGTGGGCAACGAAAGGCCTCGGGTGGTGGCGTCGCGCTCCACTGCCGAGGCCTATGCGATGTCTTATGACGCCGGCGTCGTGTCCGAAAGGCCGCTGCCCGTCGAGCGCCTGGGCTAGGCCCGGGCCACGCGGGCAGCCTGCCTCCGGCTGCGATTCTCTACGCGCGGCGCTATAGCGCTGCGCCGAAAAAGGCTACCAGGCGATCTTCGATGGGCTGGCCCATCTCATAGACAAAGTGATCGACATCCGGGAAAAGCTCCAGCGTCACGTCTGCGCCGGCGTTGCGCAGCGCCTCGGCCAGCGCCACGGCATTGGCGGCGGGCAGCACGTTGTCATCTTGCCCGCCGTGGAAGATCGCCGTGCGCGGCAAGGGCGTGCCCGCGGGCAACCGTTGCAAACGCGGCAGCGGATCCTGCATGGCCAGTTCGCCCACGGCCTCGTCATCGCCAATCGTGGCGGGCAGGCCAAAGGCCTCGACCAGGGGAGCCTTGAACTTGTGATTGCGCACAATGTCCTCCAGGCTGGCGACGGCTTGCAACACGGCGACGGCCTTCACCTTGCCCGCCATCGGCCCCAGGACGGAATTCCACACGAGCGCCCCGCCCAGCCCGCCGCCCATTAGGCCGACGCGCGACACATCGACATAGGGCTGTACAACCAGCGCCTCATACAGATCGCCGTTGGCGCGCGTGGCGCAGCGGTTGCCCCAATGGTCGCCGCAGGCGTGCGAACCGGCTACCATGCAGCCCGTCGCGCGCATGATCGCGCGCAAATACCCCACCTTTTCGTCCACCTCGAACCAGTCGGATGCGCCTTCGCGCACATAGCCGCCTGCACCGTGATGGTGGATTAAGACCGGCGCGGGCGTATCCTGTCGGAACGTGGGCGGCGTCCACAAATAACACCATTCGCCGCCGGCCTGGAAGTAGACAGTTTGCTCGCCATCGTGAAGAGTCGGTATAGTAGATGCCATGCGCTTGCTCCCTCTATGCTCGCTGAAAGTTCGGAATAAGAATCTAGCACAGGAGTTGAGAATCACCGGGTGAGACAATCAAGAGGATAGCCCTTTCAGGCTCGAAACAGAAATTTGGTCGAGCGCCGAATGCCGCGAATTCGACCGCTATTTCAACGATGCAACGGCGGCAAGATCGTCCTATGCCGCTCGATTTAGGTCGCCTGCGCGCCTTTGACAGGCGCGGAAAGCCTATGCTACGATACTGACTTGTAAAAAAAGCATTCATAGGGTGAAACAATACGCTACCAGACACCCTGCCGGATAATGTCGCCGAACCACCCATCGTGCATCCGTAGCGGAAGGGCGAGAGGCAGTCAAATCAGCGAGAAGCGCGACTATACCATTTCCGTGTTGTGGTCGGCCCTGCGTGTGCTGGAAACCTTCCTCGAAGGGTCCAAGACCGAACAGAGTTCCTCCGAAATCAGCGAGGCGCTGGGGCTGAACCGCGGGCGCGTCTTCCGCATCCTCTACACGCTGGAGTCGCAGGGCTATGTGCGTCAAGACCCGCAGACCAAGCGCTATCGCCTGGGGCTGAAGCTCTTTGAGCTGGGGCAGGCCGTGGCGAACAGCTTCGAGTTGCCTCGCATCGCCAAACCCATCCTGGCGGATCTGACCGAGAAGACCGGCGAAACCAGCTATGTCTACATCCTGGACGGCATCGAGGCGGTGACGATTGCCAAGCAGGAATGCAACCGGCCCATGCGCATCGCGGCCGAGGTCGGCCTGCGCCAAAGCCTGCGCGCGGGCGCGGCCTGCAATCTGCTGCTGGCCTACCTGACGCCTGACCAGATCGACCGCGCCCTGGGCGATGGTCCGCTGCCACGCGTGGCGCGCCATACGCTGACCGATCCGGAAGATGTCAAGCGCAAGCTCGTGGAGATCCGACGGCTGGGCTACCACCTGAGCCTAGAAGAATATCAAGACGGCGTCAACGCGCTGGCGGCCCCCATCTGCGACGCCAATGGCGACGTGGTGGCCTCGGTGGCGGTTGCCGTGCCCATCCCGCGCTTCCTGTCGGAAAAACTGCCCTTCCTGATCGACGAAGTAATGGCGGCCGCGCAGCAGCTCTCGGCAGAAATCGGCTGCCCCAGCCACGCCTTACCCAAAGTCAACCACCCGCCTCTCGCCGACAATGGCCGACCAGAATAGAAAGCCAGCCCATGAACCCCACCGGCAAACAAGCCGCTGAACAGCCCCATCTATCCGACATGGAACAGACGCTGCTCAATCAGGTATCCATCCAGGAGCCCTGGGCGCTAGTAGAGCGCTTCTCGACCCTAGTACGCACCTCCGGCAGTGAGGAAGAGCGGGCAGGCGCGGCCTATATCGCCGAGCGGCTGCAAGCCCTCGGCATCCCCCATCAGGTGCATGAAGCCGAGATATTCCTGTCGATCCCGCGCAGCGCGAGCGTGGAGGTGGGCGCGCCGCATTCGGTTGCCTTCCACGCCAAGACGCCCGCTTTTTCCCTTTCGACCGCGCCGGAAGGCCTGAGCGGCGAGGTCGTCTATGTCCCGCCCAGCGCCAATGCAGACCCCGCCCACATCTTCACGCCGCAGCTGGACGACCACGGGCTGGACTTACGCGGCAAGATCGTGCTCTACGAAGGCTTCTCCGGCCCTGACGAGGTGGACTTCTTCGCCCGGCGCGGGGCCATCGGCCACATTTTCATCAACCCCGGCCAACGCATTCACTGGAGCATCTGCACCACAATTTGGGGCGCACCGGATCTGGACTCCATCGACCGCAAGCCGCAGGTCGCGGCGCTCGACGTGAATCGCGCCGACGGCGACCGCCTGATCCGGTTGGCGCAGCAGGGCAAGCTGCAGGCCACGCTGCACACGCAGCTGGACGAAGGCTGGCACGCCTGTCCCTTGATCGTGGCGGAGATTCCCGGCACGTTGGAGCCGGATAAGTTCCTGCTCGTGCACGGCCACCACGATTCCTGGGACGTGGGCGTGGGCGACAACGCCACCGGCGACGCCGCCTTGCTTGAGCTGGCGCGCGTGCTGTGGGACAACCGCCGCCACTTGCGGCGCAGCGTGCGCGTGGCCTGGTGGCCCGGCCATTCCACC
>JBBSBO010000083.1:0-7912 GCA_038251215.1 Caldilineales bacterium | reverse complement strand
TCCTGGGCGACGCCGCCATCTGGATCATCGTCTTCGTTCTGCCCATCCTCCTGGTCTTCTTGATCCCGCTGGCGCTGCTCGTCTGGGTGATTCGCGCGCTCGTACTCCGCTGGCGACGTAAACGGGCAAAAGTGAACTGACACTTCCGGTAGTGATTGACGCAGGCCGGAACAACGATAACGGCTGGACGGGACGCCCCGTCCAGCCGTTGTCGTTCTGTTGATTCTGCTATGGTGTTCGGCAAACCTGCGCGGCTAGAACAGGCCCATGATCCACGCCACGGCGGGGTCGATGAGGCCGAAGAACTTGAAGATTGAGTAGATGATCACGACGATCAGCAGGCGGCGCACCCACACGGCGGCGTTCTTGGAGGTGAT
Source organism: Caldilineales bacterium (assembly GCA_038251215.1). Lineage (GTDB taxonomy): Bacteria > Chloroflexota > Anaerolineae > Caldilineales > Caldilineaceae > JASGTU01. The sequence goes on along the minus strand of JBBSBO010000083.1, from coordinate 7,535 downwards.
CATAAACTTGGCTGCAGCCCAGGCGCCGATGCTTTGCCCGACCGCCATCAGCAAGCCCAGGGGCCAGTCAATCAGGTGTTCCGGGGACAGGATGAAGACGCCCAGGGCCACGGCGGTGATGGCGAGTACGATCATTAGCTTGATGGCGTTGGCGTGGACGAGGCTGTAGCCCAGGCCCAGCACCATCGCCGCCAGCAGGAAGACGCCCACGCCCGCCTGGATGAAGCCGCCGTAGATGCCGATGAGGAAGAAAACCCCCAAGACCAAGATGGAGGGGCGCCCTTCCTTCACTTCGGATTGTGTACGCAGCCACTTCTGCGGGTTGAAAAGCACCACGAAGAGCATGATCACCATGACAACGCCCAGGGCCAAGTTCATCTGGTCTTTGTCGAGGCTGGCGGCGGCCCATGCGCCCACGATGGCGCCGGGCAACGCAGGCGCGACCAGCCACAGGCCGCCCTTGAGGTTCATTTTGCCGCTGCGCTGGAAGGTGGTGATGCCGACGATGTTTTGAATTAGGACGCCCACGCGGTTGGTGGCGTTCGCCACGTTAGCGGGCAGGCCAAGCAGTACGAGCATGGGCAGGGTGACAACCGAGCCGCTGCCCGCCAGGGTGTTGATGACGCCCGCCACGATGCCTGCGATGATGGCTAGAACATAGATATACCAAGGATTCATGTTAGTTCTCGGTACGCGATGGCTGCGCTTGAGCGCAAGGGATAATAGAAGTTGCTCGCCAAGTCAATTAGAGTGCTGGAACCAGCTTGGCGAGCCGGTCGATGGTGCGTTCCAGATCGTGCATGTGTGTGGCGAAACTGAAGCGGACGTGGCCTTCGCCCGCGTCGCCAAAGGCAATGCCCGGCGTCGTGGCGATCAGCCCCTCTTCCAGCAGGATGCCGGCGATCTCCAGGCTGCTCTTGCGCGTGGCAGTGAAGCGCGGGAAGATGTAGAAAGCGCCTTCCACCGGCGGGCATTCGATGCCGGGAATCTCCTCCAGCGCATCGAGCATGAAGCGTCGCCGCGCCGCATAAGCCGCTGTCATCTCATGCACTGCGTCTTGCGGCCCGGTGAGCGCGGCCACGCCTGCCGCCATCGTGAAGGAAGCGGCGGAAGTGACGCTCTGCGTCTGGAAGGTGCGCGCCAGCTTGGCGACGGGCGCGGGCGCCGCCAGCCAGCCCAGCCGCCAGCCGGTCATGGCGTAGGCTTTGCTGAAGCCGTTGACGATCAGCGTGCGCTCGGCCATGCCCGGCTCCGCGGCGAGGCTGTAGTGTACGGCGTCGTCGAAGAGAATGTGCTCGTAGATCTCGTCGCTCAGCACATAGAGGTCATGTTCCACGGCGACGGCGACGATGGCGTCGATCTCGGCGCGCGTCAAGACGCGGCCGGTGGGGTTGTTGGGGCTGTTGACCATCAGCAGCTTGCTGTGCGGGGTGATGTAGCGGCGCAGCAACTCCTCGCTCACGGCGAAGTTGTCGGCGCTGCGCAAGGGCACACGTACGGGCACGCCGCCGTTGAGTTCGACCATCGGCGCGTAGCTCACCCACGACGGGTCTAGCACGAGCACTTCGTCGCCGGGGTTGAGCGTCGCCGCCAGCGCGGCGAAGAGCGCCCATTTGCCGCCAGGCGTCACGAGCACTTGGCTGGGCGCGATGTGATGTACGTTGTTCTCGCGTTGGAGCTTGGCGACGATGGCTGCCAGCAGGGCAGGCGTGCCGAACGAGGGCGGGTAGTGGGTATCCCCCGCCTGGATAGCTGCGAAGGCCGCGTCGACAATGTGCTGCGGCGTGTTGAAGTCCGGCTCGCCGCCCGCCAGGTTGACGATGTCCTTGCCCGCTGCGGCCAAATCGCGGCCCTTTTGCATCATGGTGGCGGTGACGGAAGCGGGGACGCTTTCGACCAGTTGAGACAACTGCTGCATGAGATCCTCGCTTCTTGTTAGGCGGCGTGCAGGACGTTGGCAATCGCCTCGCACAGGTAGTCCATATTGGCGGCGGTCAAGCCGGCGACGTTGATGCGCCCGGAGCCGACGGCATAGATGGCATACTCGTCGCGCAGCCGTTTGACCTGTTGCGGGGTGAGGCCGGAGAACGAGAACATGCCGCGCTGGCGGGCGATGAAATCGAAGTCCTGCTCCACGCCTTTCTCGTTCAATGTTTCGACGAAGAGATGACGCATCGTGTTGATGCGCTCGCGCATCTCCGTGACTTCTTGCTCCCAGCGCCCGCGCAGTTCGGGGTCGTTGAGGATCAGGCTCACGATGGCGCCGCCATGCGCCGGGGGGTTGGAGTAGTTGGTGCGCACGGCGAGCTTGATATGGCTGAGGGCCGCCTGCGCCGCGCTCTCGTCCGCGGCGACGACAGTCAACGCTCCCACGCGCTCGTTGTAGAGGCCGAAGTTCTTGGAGTAGGAGTTGGCGATCAGCAGGTCGCTGTTCTTGGCGCACATAGCGCGCACGCCGGCTGCGTCCTCTTCCAGCCCCTCGGCGAAGCCTTGGTAGGCAAAGTCGATCAGCGGCATGAGGCCGCACTCGGCGGCGATGGCCGCGACATCTTGCCACTGCTCCGGCGCAAGGTCTACGCCGGTGGGGTTGTGGCAGCAGCCGTGCAACACCAGCACGTCGCCGGCGGGAATGCTGCGCAGGGCTGCGGTCATGGCGGCGAAGTCGACGCGGTTGGTCGCCGTATCGAAGTAAGGATACGTGTGGACTTGCAGGCCCGCAGCCCGGAAGACGCCGGGATGGTTAGGCCAGGTAGGATTGCTGACCCACACAGCGGCCCCGGGCATGGTGGCGGCAATGAAGTCAGCCGCCACGCGCAGCGCACCCGTGCCGCCCGGGGCCTGGGCCGTCGCCGCGCGCTTGTTCGCCACGATCTCGTGCGTGGGGCCGAAGAGCAGCACCTGCGTGGCGCGCTTAAAGGCCGGGCTGCCGTCGATGGGCAAGTAGGTCTTGCTTTTTTCGGAGGCGAGCAGGCGCTCTTCGGCGAAGCCGACCGTGCGCAGAATGGGTGTGTTGCCCTGTGAATCTTTGTAGACGCCCACGCCGAGGTTCACCTTGCGCGGGTTGGAATCTTGCTTGAAGGCGTCGGTCAAACCAAGGATAGAGTCCGGCGGGGCCGGCGTGAGTTTTTCAAACATGGCGGCAGGCACTTTCTTTGCGCTAGAGGCAGCGAATCAACAAACGGCTAATCAACAAACAGGTCTACTAACTCGAACTTCTCGACATCTACCAAACCCAGGTCGGTGAGCTTCAACTGCGGAATAACTTCCAGCGCCATGAAGCTCATCGCCATGAAGGGGTCGTGCAGGGGCGAGCCGAGCGCTGCGGCCGCGGCGAGTAGCGCGTCATAGGATCGGCGCACCGCGGCGATGGGTTCGGCGCTCATCAGCCCGGCGACCGGCAGGGGCAGCCTGGCGCGCACTTCGTCGCCTTCCGTCACGACGAGGCCGCCGCCCATGGCGCCGATTGCCCGGGCTGCGGCGTACATCGAGCGGTCGTCGGCCCCGATCACGACCAGGTTATGGTGATCATGCGCAATCGTGCCCGCCATGGCGCCGCGCGTCAGGCCGATGCCCTGGATGAAGCCAAGGCCGGCGTGGCTGCCGGCGCGATGGCGGTCGATCACGGCCATCTTGAGCAAGTCGCGACTGGGGTCCGCCACCGCCTCGCCCTGCACGATGGCCGCGTCGAGGACGCGCGCCTCGGTCACAATTTGGTCCGGCATCGCGCCGATCACCCGAATTCTACCGCCCTGTGCCGCGATGCCAAAAGAGAGGTTGTCCCAATCTACATTGATCGTGGCGCATAGTTCCGGCGGCGGGGGGGAGACGGAGAGGTCGATCTGCGGCGCCATACGCCCGTCCGACGCGACCAGTTGCCCGCGGGCAAAGACCAGCCGCGGCGTGAAGTCATGCAGGCTGTCGAACACGACCAGGTCCGCCACGCGCCCGGGGGCAATCGCCCCGCGCTCGTGCAGGCCGAACCATTCGGCGGTGTTGAGCGTCGCCATGCGCAGCGCGTCGACCGGGTCGATGCCGTAGGCAATGGCCTGGCGCACCATGTAGTCCACGGAGCCGGCATCCAGCAGGTCGCCGGGGATGCGGTCGTCGGTGCAAAAGCAGATGCGGCGCGCGTTGCGCGGCGTAATCAGGGGCAGCAGCGCGTGCAGGTTGCGCGCGTTGGTCGCCTCGCGGATCAGGATGTAGAGGCCGCGCGCCAACTTTTCGGCGGCTTCGGCTACGCTGGTGCATTCGTGGTCGCTGCCGATGCCGGCCGCGACGTAGGCGTTGAGCAGCTTGCCCGACAGGCCGGGGGCATGTCCGTCGCATGGCCTGCCGGCGAAGGCGGCGAGCTTAGCCAGAATGTCCGCATCGCCCGCAATCACGCCGGGGAAGTTCATAACTTCAGCCAGACCGTAGGCCGTGCCCTCAGCCAGCAGCGCGGCCAGATCGCCGGGCGAGAGGGCGGCGCCGCTGGTCTCCATGGCGGTGGCGGGCACGCACGAGGGCGCCATGAACACGGTGTGCAGCGGCAGGCCGCGGCTGAGTTGCGCCAGATAGCGCACGCCCGCCAAGCCGGCGACGTTGGCCATCTCGTGCGGGTCGACCACGGCGCAGGTAACGCCGCGCGGCAGCAGCGCGGCCGCGAACTGCGGAGGCAGGCACAGGCTGCTTTCGATGTGAACGTGCGCGTCGATCAGCCCGGGCGCAACGTATGCGCCGTGCAACTCCCGGCTCTCCCGCGCCTGATAGCCGGGGCCAACGCCCGCGATCTTGCCCTGGGCGACGGCAATGTCGCACTCCTCGATCTCGCCGGAAAAGATATTGACCAGGCGGGCCTGGCGCAGCAGCAGATCGGCGGGCTGGTCGCCGCGTGCCGCGGCTAGAAGGTCGGTTAGCGCCATCGGAGGAGGGTCATTCGTTTTTCAGGGCACGCGCTTGGCGCAGGGTACTCGGCGCGTAGTAGGGGTATGGCCAATTGCATCCGAACAGCCTCCAGGGTGCGAGGTCAAGATTTCCGTAAGTGTACCCGATCCTGCGGCGAATGTCATGTTGGGCAGGCGCGCTTCATTTGAGGGAAAGGGCCTCTAGCTCTACAATGGGCAATAGCACGAGAGAACCGCGCCCGTGGGGGCGACGTGAAAGAGTGATTTGACATAAGCATAACGGCCACAAGGAGAGATCATGCGGATTACATTTTGCGGCGCAGCCCAAGAGGTGACCGGCTCGATGCATTTGCTGGAGGTTAACGGCCGGCGCATCCTGCTGGACTGCGGTTTGTTTCAGGGGCATCGCGCCGACACCTATGAACGCAACCTGAACTTCCTGTTTGAGCCGGCCACCATCGACGCCGTGGTGCTCAGCCACGCGCATATCGATCACTCCGGCAATCTCCCCAACTTGGTCAAGCAGGGCTTTACCGGCAATATCTGGTGTACCGCCGCCACGCGCAACCTCTGCACCTATATGCTGATGGACAGCGGCCATATCCAAGAGCAGGACGTGGAGTATCTCAACCGGCGCAAGCGCGAGCGAGGCGAGCCGGAGGTGGAGCCGATCTATACGCGCCAGGATGCGCAGAACGCCCTGGGCCAGTTCGTCAGCATGGGGCTGCACCGCCCCGTGATTGTGGCGGACGGCGTGGAGTTGACCTTCTACAATGCGGCGCATATTCTGGGCGCGGCCTTCGTGGCGCTGGAGATCGATGAGCGCGAGACCGGCAAGCATTGGCGGCTGGTCTTTAGCGGCGACATCGGCCGCGAGGAGGTCGAAATCCTCAAGCCGCCGGAGCAGCCCGGCGCGGCGGATATCGTGATCATGGAGAGCACTTATGGCGACCGCCTGCACGGGACCTATCAAGATGCATTGCGCCAACTGCGCGAGGTGGTCAACAGCACGGCCAAACGGCGCGGCAAGGTTATCATCCCGGCCTTTGCCGTGGGTCGGACGCAGGAGATCGTGTACGGGCTGAATCAACTGGACGCTGAGGGCGACATCCCCGAGCTGCCGATCTTCGTGGATAGCCCGCTGGCGGTCAACGCCACGGATGTCTTCCGCATGCACCCGGAGGCGTGGAATCGGGAAGTGCAGAGCTTCCTCACGGAGGACCGGCGCAAAAGCCCGTTCGATTTCGACAACATGGAATATGTGCGCGATGTGCGGCGCAGCAAGCAACTCAACGTCATGCCTGGCCCGGCCATTATCATTAGCGCCAGCGGCATGGCGGAGAGCGGGCGCATCCTGCACCACTTGAAGCACAACATCACTTCCAAGGACAACACGGTGCTGCTCGTCGGCTTCATGGCTGAACATACGTTGGGGCGCCGGCTGAAGGACGGCGCCGATACCGTGCGCATCTATGGCGATGAATACGACGTGCGAGCGCGAGTGGTGAGCCTGGACGGCTATAGCGCGCACGCCGACCAAAAAGAGCTGGTCGACTTCGCGCAGGAGTTTGACCGGGAGCGACTGCAGCGCTTATTCCTGGTGCATGGCGAGCCGGGGCCGATGCAGGTGTTGGCAGGGCTGTTGCAGGGGCATGTCAACGGCGCAGTAGAAATGCCCACGCGCAATCAGTCGTTTGATTTTTAGCGCTTGATCGATGCGCTGGGTCTATAATGCAGAAGAGAATGCACAAGAGCAGCGCGCCAGGTCGCCAAGGACGCCCAAGGCAGGCGAGGAGCCAAAATTGCCATACCTTTTTGCACTTGCCTACGTCATGATTGGGTAGCAAGGATCATTGTTTTTCGCATCGAGATCTCTTCGTGTGACCACGCGCAAAAGAGGCGAGGTTCGGCGCACGAGCAGGCGGCAAACATGGAAAGGAGTCACACAAGATGAATAAGACTCGTCTGGGTGTACGGCCGCTGGGGCGTGCAACCCTGGCGTACTCATTGGCGCTGGTGACGGCGCTGATCATTCTCTTGCCCGGCACGGCGCTGGCGCAAGGGGGACAGCCGTGGGGCGCGCCTGCGCAGCAGAGCGGCAGCAGCGATCAAGTCTACTACGTTCAATTCGGCGACACGCTCAGCTCGATCGCCCTGCGCTTTGGCGTGACGGTCGAGGAGTTGATGCGCGCCAATGGATTGCGCAACCCGAACTTTGTCTATGTAGGCCAGGCGCTGACCATTCCGTGCAGCGATGGCGGCGGCACAGGCGGCCCGCAGTGCAGCGCCATGCACACCGTGCGCTTCGGCGAGACGGCTTCGTCTATTGCCCGCCGCTATGACGTAGATTTGTGGGACCTGGCACGCGCCAACGCGATGCTGGACCTAAACCGTATTTATGCGGGGCAGGTGTTGTGCATCCCCGGCGGCAGCCGGCAAGGCCAGCCCGAGCCGCTGCCGTGGCCGATTGATCCTAACATCCCGAACAACCCGGAGAACCAGGGTCGGGGCGAGCCGCTGCCGTGGCCGCTGGACCCCAATATTCCGAATAACCCGGAGAACCAGGGTCGGGGCGAGCCGTTGCCATGGCCGCTGGACCCCAATATTCCCAACAACCCCGAAACCCAGGGACGGGGCGAGCCGCTGCCGTGG
>JBBSBO010000082.1:0-7966 GCA_038251215.1 Caldilineales bacterium | reverse complement strand
TGATCGGCGTCTTGTGCGGCATGCTCGGTGTCGCGCTTGCTCTTATCTAGTAAGGAGTCAGGCATGTCCAGTCTGCACCAGGACCGCGTCAACATCAGCCCCGCCCCGTGGATGCCCGAGTCCGGCCGCGAGCCTGTGCTGCCGTCGGCTCTTAACCCGGCCGTTAACCCGACCCTGAATGAGTTGCCCATCCGCATGAATGCTGCACCGCACCCAGCCGAAAATCGGCCCGCCGCCGGCCTTGCCGCCGTGGCTAAAGCCTTCGCCGGCCGCCGCATCGTCATCCTCGGCCTGGCGCGGCAAGGGTTGGCCCTGGCGCGCTTCTTCTGCAGTTGCGGGGCCGATGTCGCCATCAGCGACCTCGCCCCCGCCGAGTCGCTGCAAACTGAATTGACCGCCCTGGGCGACCTGCCCGTGGAACTGGCGCTGGGCAGCCATCCGCTGACGTTGCTCGACGGCTGTAGCCTGCTCTGCCTCAGCGGCGGCGTCTCGCCGCAAAGCGCCTTTGTGCGCGAGGCTGCCGTGCGCAACATCCCGCTCAGCAACGACAGCCTGCTCACCTTGCAGATCGCCAAGGCGCTGGACTTCGGCCCCACCGTCGCCATCACCGGCAGCAGCGGCAAGACGACGACCACCACCCTCGTCGGGCAGATGCTGGCGGCCCCCGCGCGTCCCGCCCACGTCGGAGGCAACATCGGCGTGCCGCTGCTCGACCGCCTGGAGACCGTGCAGCGCCAGGAGCCAATCGTGCTTGAGCTGAGCAGCTTCCAACTGGAGTTGTTCGACCCGGCGCTGGCCTGGGGGCGCGTGGAGCAGGCGGGACCAAGCGTGGGCGCCATCCTCAACATTACGCCCAATCACCTGGACCGCCACCCCTCCATGACGGCCTATGTCGCGGCGAAGCTCAACCTGCTGCGCGCCATGCCGCCCGGCGCCGCCCTGATCGTCAATCTGGATGACCCAGTCGCCGCCGCGCTGATGCCCGGCTTCGTCGAACATACACAGGCCAAAAGCTCGACGAACGGACACGAGCAACGCAACGGACACGCGGCGCCCTATCCCAGCGAGTGGAAGCTCGATGCGCTGCTGGCGGAGGCGCGCGCCCTGATCCGCCGCCGCAACCTGCGCGTGATCCCTTTCAGCCGCACACAGCGCCTGACCGGCGGCGCCTGGCTGCAGGACGACGTCCTCATGCTGCACGGGAGGCCGATTTGTCGCCGCCAGGACGTCAAGCTGCGCGGCGACCACAATATCAGCAACCTGCTGGCCGCGGCGGCGATCAGCCATGCCGCCGGCGCCACGCTCGCCACGATCCGCAGCGTCGCCACGACCTTCGCCGGCGTGCCGCATCGCCTGGAGGTCGTGGCCGAGGCCGACGGCATCACATGGATCAACGACAGCATCGCCACCTCGCCCGAGCGGGCCATCGCCGGGCTGCGCAGCTTTGCCCAGGGCGAACATACGTTGATCCTGCTCGCCGGCGGCAAGGACAAGAATCTGCCGTGGGACGCCTTTTCGTCCGAAGCGCTCGCCCGCGTCAGCTTTCTGATCGGCTTCGGCTACAGCGGAGCCATGATCGTCGACACGGTCAAGGAGCGCGCGCGCTTCGGCCAACAGCCCTTCCCCAGCTGCGCCGTCGTGCAACGGCTGGACGAGGCTGTCGAACTCGCCGCGCGCATCGCCACGCCCAACAGCATCGTGCTGCTCTCGCCCGGCGGCACGAGCTTCGACGCCTATCGCAATTTCGAGGAACGCGGCGAGCACTTCCGCCGCCTCGTCCACAAGCTCCTCGATAGCCGGTCGGCCGCGAAGTAGAACCTGGTGAAGCAGAACCTGGCAAAGTCCAACTTGGTAAAGTGATGTACGGGATAGAGTAGAGAAAGACCCAATTCGATGACAGTGCAAAAACGCGGCGCGCCGAACCAAGCATCCTACGACTGGGGCCTACTGTCGATCGTGGCGACGCTGCTGCTCTTCGGCACGGTGATGGTCTTCAGCGCCAGCTTCGCCCAGGGCATCTTCGGCAAGGAAAACCCCTATTATTACGCCATGTACCAGTTGGGGTGGATCGCGCTGGGTTCCATCGCCCTGATCGCGGCCGCGCGCATCCCCTATGAGTTCTGGGAAAAGTGGAGCGTGCCGCTGATGGGCATTGCCCTGCTCTCGCTCGTGGCGGTTGTTTTCTTCGGCGATGAAACCTTCGGCTCCACGCGCACCTTTTTCCACGGGCGCGTCCAGCCCAGCGAACCGGCCAAGATCGCGATCATCATCTATATCAGCGCCTGGCTGGCGAGCAAAGGCGAGCGCGTGCGCGATGTGCAGGTCGGGCTGTTGCCCTTCGCCATGCTTATGGGCATTATCACCTTGCTGCTCATTTCGCAGCCGGACATCAGCACGGCCGCCCTGATCGTCGCCACCGCCATCATCATGTTTTTCGTCGCCGGCGCCAACGGCAAGCAGATGCTGCTGATTGCCGTGGGTGGGACCATCACCTTCGCCCTGATCGTGCGCTATAGTTCGTATGCCGGCGGCCGCGTCGAACGCTTTTGGGAATCCTTTCGCGATCCCATGGCGAGCAAGGAATGGCAGGTGGGCCAGGCGGTGCGCGCCCTGGCGCGCGGTGGCGTCACCGGCGTGGGCCTGGGCAACGCCGACGCCAAGCTACCCGGCTATCTGCCCGTCAGTTGGAGCGACAACATCTTCCCGGTCATCGGCGAAGAACTGGGTTTTTTGGGCGCGCTGCTGGTGATTTTGCTCTTCGCCCTGCTCGCCTATCGCGGGCTGCGCACGGCCCTGCATGCGCCGGACAACTTCGGCATGTTGCTGGCGACCGGCATCACCGCGCTGGTGACGTTGCAGGCGCTGCTCAACGTGGCGGTCTCCGTCTCTTTGGCCCCGCCCACCGGCGTCACCCTGCCGCTGATCAGCTACGGCGGCAGTTCCTTGGTCACAATTATGGGCGGCATCGGCATTCTCTTGAGCGTTAGTCGCGGCCACGGGCCTGGTCCGGCCGGCGCTTCACCGTTAGGAAGATCGACCAATGCGCGTCTTGATTTCAGGTGGTGGGACCGGGGGGCACGTTTATCCGGCTCTGGCGGCGGCGGCGCAGCTCAGGCCGGCGGCACAGGCAACGCACGCCCTACCGGCTCAGCACGACCAGCCAAGCGGCAGGCAAGCGGCAACGCCGCCCCGCGCACCCGTAGCCAGTGACACGCCCACGCATAGCCTGCTGTGGGTGGGCAGCGCGCAGGGCATGGAGCAGGCGCTGGTGCAGCGCGCCGGCATCGACTACCGCGGCATTCAGACGGGACAGCTGCGCGGGAAGAATCCGTTGACGGCGGTGACGAATGCGGGCAAAATGGCGGCAGGCTTCAGGCAAAGCCGCGCCATCCTGGGCGAGTTTCAGCCGGACGTTTGCCTGGCAACCGGCGGCTATGTCTGTGCGCCGGTGGTGATGGCCTGCCGCCAACGCCGCGTGCCGGTGCTGATCTACCTGCCCGACGTCGTGCCCGGCGCGGCCATTCGCTGGCTCAGCCGGCTGGCGCAGCGCGTGGCGGTGAGCTTTGCGGAAGCGGCGCCCTATTTCGGCGGCCTCGCCCCGCAAGGCAAGGCGGTCGTCACCGGCTATCCGGTGCGCCAGGAGTTGATTGACGCGGCCCAAGACCGCGCGGCCGCCAGGCGGCAACTGGCGCAGATGCTCCAGCGCCCGCTCGCCGGGTCGGCGAATGACGGGCTGCCCCTGCTTTTGGTGTGGGGCGGCAGCCAGGGCGCACGCAGCATCAATTACGCCACATGGTCGGCCTTAGCGCACCTGTTAGCGCACGCGCACGTCGTCCATGTTGTAGGGCAACGCGATTGGCCCATGACCGCGGCACGCGTGCAGGAGCAGGCTTCGGCCTCAGGCTGGCAAACGCAATGGACGGAGCGCTATCATCCGGTGGACTATCTACACGAAGCGATGCCGTGGGCGCTGGCTGCCGCCGACCTGACCGTAGCCCGCGCCGGGGCCAGCATCCTGGGCGAATTTCCTGTGGCGGGGCTGCCGTCCGTGTTGGCGCCGCTGCCGGCGGCGGGCGTCAACCAGCGGCAAAACGCCGAGATCCTTGAGCGTCACGGCGCCGCCGTGGTCGTCGAGGACGCGGCGCTGGCATCGCAACTGGGGCCGACCGTCACCGCACTGCTGGGCGACCGCACTCGGCTGTCGGCGATGGAGCAAGCTGCACGCAGCCTGGCGAAGCCCGAGGCCGCGGCGGCCATCGCCCGTGAGTTGCAACGGCTCGCCGGCGAGTCGGGAGCAATATGAGCGGACTCGTCCAACATGGTTAGTTCGATAGTTCGCACGCGAAAGATGCAGGTATGACCGGCCAAGTCGCCATCCTCATATCGCTTTTCATCTACCTTACCTTCTTCGGTTGGCTGGGTTGGCGCCGCGGCTTCACGCGCGAACTGGTGGTCGCCATCATCGCCCTGCTGGGCTGGATTGCCCTGGAGCAGCGCGGCGACATCATCGTCTCGATGGCGAACCTGATGGTTGCGGGCCTGGACTTTGCGCGCAACGGCGGCTTCACCGGCAATGCCGAAGAAGCCTTTACCGCTCTTTCCAGCGCGCCGGCCTGGGTCAACGCCGAAATGCAGGCCGACTTCCTATACGTCGTGTGGGTGGTCGCCTTTATCCTGGCCTATCTGATCACCGGCTGGGCCATCCCGGACAAGAAGAGCGAAAAGAACGGCTGGGCCATTCTCCTGGGCATACTCAACGGCTTCTTTTTCGCTATGGTCTTTTTGCCCAGCCTCGGCGCGCTCTTCTCGTCGGGCGATTCCGCCGGCGATATCGACGTCAATGTGGACGTCAGCATGAACTTGTTCTCACTCATCGGGCGGGGCGCCGAGCTGCTGTGGGACATGGTGCTCGGCCTGTGGGGGCTGATTTCGCCGCTCGGTTCGGTGGGCATCCTGATCATCCTGACCGGCATCCTCGTCCTCGCCGCCATGTCCATTCGCGGCGACGCCAAAGCCAAGTCCTGATGCGCTTTGCGCAGCGCTCATCGCTTGACGTTTCGCTTTCATCTGGACTTTATCATCTGGACGCATAATCATCGTGACGCATAGGCCGCATGGGACCGATTGAAACTCTCTATTTAACGATTGGCGTCATCGTCGTCTTGATTGGCCTGGCGCGCGGGTACGTCAAGGAACTCGGCTCGACCGTGATCATTCTGGTCGCGCTCTTTATCCTGACCTTTTTCGAGGACTCGATCAACAGCGTGGTCGGCGGCGCCTTGCAGGGCATGTTCGGCGCAGCCGAGGGCGACACGCCGAACATGGCGCTCAGCCTCTTCTACAGCGGCGTCTTCGTCGCCATCGTCTTTGCCGGCTATGCCGGGCGCACGCTTACTTTCACGGGTAAACCGGCGCCGCCGCCGCAGGGCTTTCTGCTCAGTCTGCTGGTCGGCGTGATCAACGGTTATCTGATTGCGGGCACGTTGTGGTATTACCAACATGCCTTCGACTATCCTTTTTTCCAGCCCTTCGACAGTAACTTCACGGATCGAGCGCAGAAGCTGATCACCTTTCTGCCGCCTGCGCTCTTTAGCGATAATCCGGTCTACTGGATCATCCCGGTCGCCGTGCTGCTGATCATTCGCGTGCGCGGTTAGCGGCCATCGTGCTGCACGAAACGACAAAATGAGACTTATGCGTAATGGATAACGACCAGACTGTGAACGGAATCGCGAACAACGACTGGCGCGCGCGTCTGATGCAGCACGACGCCTCGCTGCGCGTGCATCTGATCGGCATCGGCGGCAGCGGCCTCAGCGCCATCGCCGGCGTCCTGCTGGAGATGGGCCTGCACGTCAGCGGCAGCGACCTGCGCCTCAGCCCGACCACAGAGCATCTAGCCGAGCGTGGTGCAACCATCTTCGCCCAGCAGGTCGCGGCCAACCTCGCGGAGCTGCCCGCCGGCGCACGCCCGGACGTGGTCCTGATCAGCAGCGCCATGCACGAGGACAACCCGGAGCTGGCCGCGGCGCGCGCACTCGACTTGCCTGTGGTCAAGCGCTCCGGCTTCCTGCCCGCCTTGCTGCACGCGCGCCAGGTTATCGCCGTGGCGGGCACGCACGGCAAGAGCACCACCACCGCCATGATCATCCACGTGCTGCGTGAGGCCGGCCTCAACCCCGGCTTCATCGTCGGCGCGACGCTGCCCGGCCTGGGCAACGCCGCCGCCGGGAGCGCGCCCTACTTCGTGATCGAAGCCGACGAGTATGACCACATGTTCCTCGGCTTGGATCCCACGGTCGCCGTCATCACCAATGTCGAATGGGATCACCCGGACTGTTACCCCACCCCCGCCAGCTTCCGCAAGGCTTTTATGCAGTTCGTCGACCAGGTGGACCGCGACGGCATCGTCATCTCCTGCCGAGACGATGAAGGCGCCGAGGCATTGCGCGCCTTCACCTATTCGCGCGGCCCGCGCTGGATGACCTATGGCCTGGACGAGGCCGCCGAGCTGCGCGCCATCCTCCAGCCGCCGGCGGCTGACGGCGCCAACGTCGCCAACCTCTTGTGGTGGCATGCCCCCGCCGGGGAGCTGCACCTACACGTGCCCGGCGTGCATAACGTCCGCAACGCCCTGGCGGCGCTGGCGGTGAGCAGCTGGTGCAACATTCCGCTGGAGCAGGCCCTGCACAGCCTCGCCCGCTATCGCGGCGTGGCGCGCCGCTTCGAGGCCAAGGGCGAGGCCGGCGGCGTGGAGGTCTTCGACGACTACGCCCACCACCCCACCGAGATCCGCGCCACGCTCTCCGCCGCGCGCCAACGTTTTGCGGGCCGGCGCATCTGGGCCGTCTTTCAGCCGCATACCTTCAGCCGCACGCAACGAATGCTATATCGCTTGGGCTTTTTTTTTTAACCGGCCTACGTGGTGATCGTCACCTACATCTTTGCCGCACGCGAGGCAAACGACGGCAGCGTCAGCTCGGCGGAATTGGTGGCGGCCAGCCCGCACGCGTCGATCCGCCACATCTCCGGCCTGCGCGATTGCAGCGCCTACTTAGCCGAGCACGTGCAGGCGGGCGACGTGGTGATTACCCTGGGCGCGGGCGACGGCTATCAGATTGGCGAGATGCTGCTCGCCCGCCTGCAAGAGAAGTGCGCAGAGCAGTCCGCGGGCAAATCCGGATCGACCGTAAAGCCTGGCGTGCAGTCGAAGAGCGCTGATGGATAGCATAGGAGATCGGCTCGATTTCGCATCGTTGTTGGCGCGCGGCATCCGCGTCGAGCGGCAGGTGAGCCTGGCGCCGCACACCACGGTCAAGATCGGCGGTCCGGCCCAGTACTTTGCCACTGTCGCCCAGGTGGAGCAACTGCTGGCGCTGGTGCGCTGGGCGCAATCCGCGGGCCTGCCCTATTTTGTACTCGGCGGCGGCAGCAACATCCTGATCAGCGACATGGGCATGCGCGGCCTGGTGATCGACAACCGCTGCCGCGCGCTGGCGCCGCCGGAAGCGGACGATGATGACACGGCGGGCGTTGCGCTCAGCGCTGAAAGCGGCGCGGCGCTGGCGGGGCTGGCCCGGCACACGGTGAACGAAGGACTCAGCGGCCTGGAATGGGCGGTCAGCGTGCCGGGCACAGTCGGCGGCGCGGTGGTGGGCAATGCCGGCGCCCATGGCAGCGAGGTGAAGGATAACCTCGTCACGGCGCAAGTGTTGGACGAGGCGGGCGTGGTGCGTACTGTCAGCGTGGCGCAGATGGGCTACGGCTATCGCACCAGCGTACTCAAACGGCTGCGACCGCTGCAAGCCGACTTCAAGCCGGTGGCGCTCAGCGCCGCCTTTCGCTTGCAGCGCGGCGAGGGCGATGAAATTCGAGCGCGCGCCGACGCCTATCTGGCCCATCGCCGTGCCACACAGCCGGTCGCGCCCAGCCTGGGCAGCACCTTCGTCAACCCGCCCGGCGACTT
>JBBSBO010000081.1:0-7970 GCA_038251215.1 Caldilineales bacterium | reverse complement strand
GGCGCTGGAGCGCGTCTACGCCGGCTGCCACCATGGCGCTCTCGATGCCGGGCACGGCTTTGGCTGAGCGGGCCAGGCGGGTTTCGTAGCCACCCTCGATCAGGGCCGCATCCGTGGGGAAGTAGCCCAGCGCATCGTTGGCCAGGCCGAACGGCATGATCATCGGCAGGGGGGCGCGGGCTTTGATCTGCAAGCCATACTCGACGAACGGTTCGCCGGGCAGCCCCACGATCCCCAGATCGCCCACCCGCAACGCCATGACTTCCGCGGGCGATACGGCGGGTTCCTCCGTCACCAGCACGGCCTCACGCGCGTAGAGCCAATCCATGTAGCCGGCCGCGTCCGGCGCGGGCATCGGCCCGGCGCTGGCGGCGCGTGCGTGGGCCAGGGCCGCGGCGTCGGGCTGGCTGCGGACGAACTCGATCACCTCACTGGCCGCGCCCAGCACGGGCGCGCGGCTGTACTGGAAATCGCGCAACCCTTGCCAGCCGCCATAGGCCGCGGCCGCGACCACGTTGCCGACGCGTTCCGCCTGATAGTACGAATGTGGCGTTTCCGGCGCGGGCTTGCTGAAATCCCAGGTGTTGATGTTGCCGGCGCAGCCATAGCCGAGCATGCCCACGATCTCGTCGCCGGCCATACGCTGGAGGGCCTTCTCGAAATAGCCGTAGTAGTCCGCGGAAATGGAATTTTCGGTGGCGTTGCCCACGTAATGGGTGGCGAGGCTGGAGAGGAGGGCGAGCGGTTTGCGTCCCAGGTCGCGCACCACCAGGAGGGTCAACTCCGGATCGGTGGGGCCGGCAGGGCGCACGAGGTCCGGATTCTGGAAGCCGGGGTTCATACGGACGCTGCCGTCGCGCATGTGCCAGCGCCGGTTGAAGGTCTCACCATGCACGGCCACGCGCGTTGCGCCCACCTCCGCCGGGACAAGCCGGTTCTGCGCCAGTTTGACGCTTTCGGCGATCAGTTCCGCGGCGTGCTCCATGTAGACGTCATCGAGTGGCGTGCCCAGCGCGCCGACGGTTGCCGGGCCATAGTGGGTGTGGGTGCAGGCCACAAAGGTGTGCGCGGCGGGGATGCCGGTGAGATCGGCGACGTAGCGGCGCACATCATCCACGTCGGATTTCAGCAGGGCGATCAGGTCACAGATGACGATGGCGAGGCTGGTGGTGTCATCCTGTAACACCAGCGCGCGCGCGTAGAGATCGTCGTGGATGTCGGTCGCCAGGCGGTCATGGAACAGACCCATTATATGGCAACCGAGTTGCGGGGTGATGCAGCGGCGGGCTGCGCCGGCTAACAATGGGGACATCGTGGCACGCCTCCGTACAGCAAGAATCTGATCTGAATATTCCCCTTTGCAGGGAAGGCTGAAGCCGTTGGGGCACACTCCGCAACGGCTGAGGCCGTCACTACACAGGGGTGCATGAGCAATCATTTTACTGCAACCGTTTGCTATATTAGCATAAGTTTTGAGAGTTGTCAATGCTTGATTTTCCGCGCGGATTGACAAAGTTGGAACCGCTATGGTATCGTATTGCAATGGTTTGCAGTCAAATGCTTGCTCATGCAGGGGGCATGGATCGAGCAAAATACGCCTGAAACGCACTGTAGAAAATCTCTGGAGGTCTTACATGTGGCATCATTTATCGGAAGAAGAGCTGAATGCCGGGGTGGATTTCATCCGCAGCGCGCCGGCGGATGGCGGCGTGCTGGAGATGATCGTCATCCGGCCGGAGGATAAGGAACGGAGCGTCCTGACGGAATGTGAGCTGAGCCTGAGCCAGGGCGCCACGGGCGACCAGTGGGCCTGGAATTGCTGGAAGAAGCTGCCGGACGGCTCGTCGGACCCGGATGTGCAGTTGACCCTGATGAATACGCGCTGTATTGACCTGGTGGCGTGTGAGAAGGAGCGCTGGGCGTTGGCCGGAGATCAGTTGTACGTGGACATGAATCTCAGTTGCGAAAATCTGCCGGTGGGCCAGCGGCTGGCGGTCGGCGCGGCGCTGCTTGAGATCACTGACGTGAAACATACCGGTTGCGGGTTATTTGCGGAGCGTTTCGGCAAGGAAGCGCTGAAATTCGTCAACTCGCCGGTGGGCAAAGAGTTGCACCTGCGCGGCATCTACGCCAGGGTGGTGCAGGACGGGGTGGTGAAAGTGGGCGACGTCATTACCAGGGTGTGAGCAGACTGCACCACGAAGAAACGAAGAGGAGATAAGTACACAAGGAGACAGGTAGGCAAGGAAGCAGGGAAACAAGGAAACAAGCGGACATCACGAGGCTACCTGCATCCTTGTGTACTTGTCTGCCTCCTGAGGGGGAGTTGTGGCGCGGCAGGCGTGCCGCTATAATGTGGTCACAACAGTGACCACATTATGTTTTATGGGGGAATGACGATGCCGAAGATCGGGGTGCGCGAGCTGAAGGAGCAGGCCACCGCGGTGGTGCGGAGCGTGCGCGAGGAGGGGGCCGAGTACGTCATCACGCTGCGCGGCGAGCCGGTCGCGATGATCCTGCCGATCGAGCAGGCCGGCGAGACCGGCGCGGCGCAGGAGGCGGATCGCGCGGCGCTGCGGCGCCGTGCCGTGGCGCTGGCCGGGCAGTTTCATTCGGGCCGCGCCGATGTTTCCGCCGAACATGACGCCTATCTCGCCGAGCCAGATGCGCCATGACCTG
The DNA here is from genome assembly GCA_038251215.1 of Caldilineales bacterium. Lineage (GTDB taxonomy): Bacteria > Chloroflexota > Anaerolineae > Caldilineales > Caldilineaceae > JASGTU01. Next base: position 5,291 of record JBBSBO010000081.1, on the reverse strand, counting down.
CTTCGTGGATACCTTGGCGCTGTACGCCGTGCTGGATGCAGACGATGCTAACCACCCCGCCGCCCGGCAGACGTGGGCGGCGCTGTTAGAGGGCGATGAGACGCTGCATTGCACGAACTACATCCTGGTCGAGACCTCCGCGTTGATCCAACGGCGGCTGGGGATGGAGGCCGTGCGCGCGTTCGAGACGACATTCGTCCCTTTGTTGGATGTGGCGTGGATGGACGCTGCCGCGCACCGGGCTGCGATCAGCGCGTTGCTCATCACCAATCAGCGCCGGCTCAGCCTGGTGGATTGCGCCAGCTTCGAGACGATGCGTCGCCTGGGCCTGACGCGCGTCTTCGCGTTCGATCCGCATTTCGCCGCACAGGGGTTTGAGGTCTCCCCAGGAGCAGGAGCGCATCAAGCATAACCCACAATGAGCATGCGAATCTGTGCTATAATTCACTGAAATTGATGGGAACACAGAAGCGCGAGCATGAAGTGGCAGGACTACTTACGCTACAATGTAGTCACTTGTGTAGTCACATGCTCGTTCCTGGGTGGCACTACTCGGTGCGCAGCGACTTGTAGGACTCCAACACCAGTTGAGGAAGATATGATGCAGCGTTTTTTCACAGTAGACGCAGTTGCTAACCTCGAAGATGTAAGAAAACGTCTTGCTGATCCCATCAAGCATTGGCGCAAAGGTTATTCAGCCTTTGAACTCGCCAATACATGGATTAGCGCCGATGATTTTCCCCCGTCTGTTTGCCAAGCCTTCGATGCGTATCCCCTGTTTCGCGGCGCGAGGCTCATCGAGGCGTTCTTTGAAAGAAAGGTCAAGCTGGAGACTCCTGGGCACCCTAGCCAGAACGACATTCTCGTGTATGCGACACTGTCAGATGGCTTCCTGGCGATTGCGGTTGAAGGCAAAGTCAGGGAGACATTTGACAGATATGTCTTCGAGAAAGAAATGACGCCAGGAGTTGAAAACAGGATATTGAATCTGTGTAATCGTCTGGAGATTTCCCCGGACAAGGTCCAGAGAATCAGATATCAGCTACTACATCGCGCCGTCTCGGCTATATTGGAAGCGGAACGGTATGGTGCAGAACACGCACTCATGCTCGTACATTCATTCTGCCCGAACGACACATCCTTTGGTGACTATCGTGACTTTGCTACCCTTCTTGGGTTCACCGAAAGCGCTGTTCAGGTAAACCGGATCGTTGGCTTCAAGCAACTCAGGAATGTGCAGCTTCATCTCGGATGGGTTAGGGACACACCTACTGTAGACAATCGCATGTCAACCCAGGACTCTGGTATTCACACTCATCGACATCTCGAACTCAGACAAGGAGAAGCTAACATGACACAGCCCGTTCCCCCTACCCAAATTATTCAGCAAATTAAGAGAGCTATTCGAAAGACCGGAGCAGCGCGAAAGAGATCCAGCACAGTTTCATCTAATATATCCTCTGGCTTCAAGTCAGCGACCAGAGGACAGGACTATAAAGAATTCTACAGCCCTGACTTGAGAAGCAACGTCGCGCACCTTGGAGCCGAGTTGGGGGTGGAGATCCCGTTACTTGTGGACTTTGTTGTAGCCGCAAAGGATCTTGATGCAGCAACTAAATCTCAGATTCTTGACGAGATACTTTCGTCGTGAAGAACGAATAAGGACGCAGCCAATAGAATAAGTTAGTACTCTTGGGTATCGTGTCCTCGGCTCCGATAGCGAGTATATGACACGGAAGTGTTAGGCATGATGCCCAAGAGTACACATTTTACCGCACCTTGACCACCGCGGCCTGCCGCGCGGGCAGTTCCAGCATGACCTTCCCCGTTCGCACCGGCAGCCCCTCCACGGGATTCCCGAAGAGGTCGCAGCGCCAGACCGCGCTGAGCATGAGCAGGCCGGAGCCGACGATAGCTTGCTGCGCGGCGTCGGAGGCGTTGAGCAGCGTGACGAGGATGCCGCCACCTTCGGCCGCGCGGCGCACGTTGACCACCAGCACGGGCGGCTCGGACAGGCGAAGCAGCGTCCCCGCGGCGGGCCACGGTGCGCCGGGGGCGACGGGTTCCTGCAGGTGGTTGAGCGCGGGGCGTGCGTGCGCGGCGTCCAGCCCGAAGCGGTGGGCGCGCGCCTCGTCGAACGCGCCGGCATAGGGCAGGATGCGGTAGCGCGCGTAGACCATCCCCGGCTGATGCGCCCGGAAGTTGGTCTCCCAGTAGTTGTTCGTGACCCACCCCAACAGCAGCGCTCGCTCCAGATCGAAGTGATACTGGTTGTGGCCGAAATGGAAATCGCCGAGCTGGATCAGCGGGTTCTCGGGCACGGCGACCGTGACGCCGCGCGCGCCGTCATTGAAGTCGGCCCAGCCCTGCGCGGTGAAGTAGTCGCGGCAGACGCCGGGGATCTGGTCGGTTTCAGGGATCACGGCCTGCCCGCCGGCGTCGAAGCGCGCGGTCGCGCCGGGCAGCGCAAACGGGAACGCGAGATAGGTCGCCTCGGGGTGCGTCTCCTGCGACATCCGCCACTCGGCCTCCAGCTCGATCCAGTCGGCGAAGTCGGGCAGGAAGACGCGCTGCACGTAGTCGCTGACGCCCGGCGCGGCGATGCGCTGCTCGACCACCGTGCCGCCCTGCCGCGCGTAGACGCGATGGGATAGCACCTGCTCTGCCCCCGCGCGGCGGGCGCGCCAGCCGGGTTTCCACGCGCGGGGGATCTCGATCTGCGCCTGCCATTCGAGGTGACATAACAGGTGGCGCGGCCAGGGATGCGCGCGGTCGGCCACTTCCTCGTGGACGTAACCGCCCAGCGTCCAGCCCGCGGCGAGGTCGGCCCACTCGCGGCCCGTCGCCGTCTCGATCAGCGAGGCCACGCCGCCGCGCTCACGGTCGAACGCCACGCGGAAGCGCCCGTTCGCCACGACCGCCGTTTCGGTGAACTCCGGCTGTTTCGCCAGCTTGACGACGCGGTCACGCTGGACGACGGCATAGCCGAACGCCGGAACCTCGACGGGCGCGAGATGGGACGTTTCGTATTCGTCATACGCCGCGTAGAGCCGCGTGCGGTCGTGGCGATCCTGGAAGTGCCGGCCGGCGGTGGTGTCTTCGGGGGTCCCGCGTGGCGAAAGCACGCCGGGCGGTATGGGGCCGGTGGTGGTGCGCGCCCAGGGCAGCGGGTTGAAGACGAGGAGGTCTTCGGGCGCCTCGCGGGCGACGCGGCGCGCGAGTGCGGCCAGCGCATCGCGTCCCAGCAGCAGGCTGAGGCTGCGCGCCTGATAGGCGTAGTTGGCCTTGTGATTCCACTGTGCGAGGGTATCCTCGACCTCGGGGCCGCGGATCGAGACGTCCGCGCCCCAGGTGTGCTCGTCCCACAGGTTGAGATCGCGCCAGGCGGCGTCGCGGTAGCGGTCGAAGGTGCGGTCGAGCCAGCGGTCAGCGTCTGCCCCTCCGCGTTGAGCAAGCGCGGCGTGCAAGGCATCCGCCGCGAACAGGCGCGCGCGGCTCATGCGGTTGATGGCGACCTCGCGGGCGCTGGAGATCGCGCCGAAGTTCCAGAAGTCGGTCCAGTCGCCGCGCCAGACGCGCAGCCGGTCGTGGTAAGGTTTGACGGCGTCCCACCACATGGTCGGCGTGGCGATCACCAGGCGCGGCGCCGTCTGCGTTCCATTGCGCGACGAAATCGGAGAGCAGCGGGTCGGCGGTGCCGTTGTTGGTGAAGGGGTGCGTGTGCTGGATCATCAGGATCGGGAGCGGCCAGCCGATCTCGTCGAGGTACGCCTGCTGCTTCGGCCAGAAATCACGCAGGTGCGCGGCGTCGCGGGGGATGCCCATCTCGCCGGCCTTGTTGTAGGGCCAGCCGGAATAGGCGGGGATGCGCCGCCCGCTCGGGCCCTCCCACAGGAAGATGGCGGGACGCGGGTCGGTGGCGCCGCCGAAGTGCGGGTTGATCGCCATGGTGAAGCCATCAACGCCCGCATCGAGCAGCCGGTCCACGAGTCCCCAGTTCTCGCCGTTGACGTCGCAGTTCATGGCGTGGCTGATCTCGACGCCGAGGTCGCGACGCAGGCGGTCAACATTGCGCAGCGACTCGATGAGCTGCGCGGTGTCGTAGAGCGGGGTGATGTTGGCGAACATCGCGCAGATTTCGAGCAGCCCGGCGTGCGCGGCGTCTTGCAGGCGCGCGATGTCCTCCGGCGCGGCCCGGCTCAGCCAGTGGCGCAACACGTCTGTGGTCTCGACGGTCCAGCGGAAGCGCGCGTCGGTGGGCGCGCCCGCGTGGAGCGCGCACTATCGAGCGCCTCGTCGAGGAAGCGATCCTGCATCTCGAAGTAGACGGGCAGGTCGTGGGTGAAGCCGAAGTCGGTGTGGCTGTGGTGGATGATGTAGATGGTTTCGATGGGGGGCATAGGTTTTTACCTCACTGGGATTGGCTGGCTAACACGGATGGTGGGCTGACATGGATGGTGGGCTAACACGGATTATTCTCGCTGCTCATCCGGGAATCCGTGTCTTTCTAATCCGTGTTGGCAATCCGTGTGAGCAATCCGTGTCAGCGATTCTTCAATTTATCTGGCGCCCACACGAAGCTGCGACGGGTATTCCAGTCAATGGTCTGCCGGGATGGGAAGACGCGGCGCTTATCCAGTTTGCTCTGGCCGAAATTGAGGAGCAGGCCGATGGGCAACTACAGGTGATTCAGATAGGTGATCACCTGGGCAAGATGCGTCGGCTTGAGCGCTGTTACTGCTTTGAGTTCGACGATGTTCCCCTCGACGATGAGATCAGGGATGTAATAGCCGAGTAACTGCTCGCCGTCATACACCTCGACCGGTATCTCTGGCGCGAAGTTGAGCCGCTTTCTGTGTAATTCGTTTTCCATAGCGCGCCGGTAGATGAATTCGCGCTCGCCGGGTCCCAGCCGGTTATGCACGTCATAAGCGGCGCCGATGATCTGATAGGTGATGTCTTCGTGAGGAGCGGTGACGAGACCGGCCGGCATGGGTATAGCTCCTTGCGCGGGTGGGGGTGGTGATTGCGCGATGTAGCTGGATGATAGCATAGTCTACCGTAATTGCTAATTAGCAAGCATTTGGCTGTACCAGAGCGCGATGAGTGAGGCATGCACCTTGATCTCGAAGCCCTGGTTGGTGCGTGCATGCAACTGCTGTATGCCCATGCTGGCAAGCTGGCTGTTGGCGGTCTCGATACTCTTGCGATATAGCCGCAGGTCATACGCGTCGGCCCAAGCGTGCGGCTGCATATTCGAGCGGCGAATCGGTACCAAGCGCACCCGGTCT
>JBBSBO010000080.1:0-8007 GCA_038251215.1 Caldilineales bacterium | reverse complement strand
GGAGCTGGGCGACGTGCTCTGGTATCTGACGCAGATCTGCACGGAACTCGGCCTCAGCCTGCAAGAAGTGGCGGAGGCGAACCTGGAGAAGCTCTTTTCACGCCAAGCGCGCGGCCAAATCCGCGGCGACGGCGACACGCGTTAGCCGCGGCTACTCCACGATGCTGTTGTCCCGTGCGCCCTGGTTGCGCGGGTGGCGGAAGCAGTCCACCGTGTGGTCGTCGACCATGCCCACCGCCTGCATGTAGGCATAGCAAATCGTCGGCCCAACAAAGGTAAAGCCGCGGTGCTTGAGGTCCTTGCTCATGGCTTGGGATTCGGGCGTTTGCGCCGGAACCTCGTGCAGCGACTGCCAGGCGTTGACCTGCGGCGCGCCGCCCACGAACTGCCAGATATAGCGGTCGAAGCTGTCGAACTCCGCTTGCACGGCCAAAAAGGCGCGGGCGTTCGTCACCACGGCGCGCACTTTCAGCCGGTTGCGCACGATGCCGGGGTTCGCCAGCAGCTCGGCGATCTTGGCTTCGTCATAGGCCGCGACGCGGGCCGCGTCGAAGTGGTCGAAGGCGGCCCGATAGTTCTCACGCTTGCGCAGGATGGTGATCCAGCTGAGGCCCGCCTGTGCGCCTTCCAGGTTCAGCATCTCGAACAGCCGCCGGTCGTTGTGCAGCGGCGTCCCCCACTCCTCGTCGTGGTACTGCACATAGAGCGGGTCATCGCCCGCCCACGCGCAGCGATGCAGTTCCATTGCGGCCCTCCTCGGTCATGAATAAAAATAGGATACGGATGACACGGATGACACGGATTTTGCAGGATTCACGCGGATCAATCTGCGTGAATCCGATTTTCAGTGTTCATCCGTGTCCTATTCTATCCGATGCAGAAACCACGCGCATATCGTTTGCGGCAGTTGGTGGATTGCCCGCTTCTTGCTAAACTGAACGCTGTTTTGCATGTTCGACGTTCTTATGCCCAACTCATCTTCTATTCGACGTTTACCTAGAAGGAATGACCCATGCAACTGACAGGACGTGTCGCATTTGTCACCGGCGCCGGCTCCGGTATCGGCAAGGAGGCAGCGCTGCTGCTCGCGCGGCAGGGCGCCAAAGTCGCCTGCCTCAGCCGCACTCAGAGCCAGTTGGAAGACGTCGTCGCCACGATCGAGAAAGACGGCGGCGAGGCCATCTTCATCGTTGCCGACATCTCGCAGCCCGACCAGATGGAAGATGCCGTGCGGCAAATCGCCGACGCCTGGGGGCGCATCGACATCGTAGTGGCGAACGCAGGCATCAACGGCGTGTGGGCGCCGCTGGAAGAAATCACGCCGGACGAGTGGGACAAGACCCTCGACATCAACCTCAAGGGCACCTTTCTCACCGTCAAGTACGCGCTGCCTTACCTCAAGAAGCAAGGCGGCTCGGTGGTCGTCATCTCCTCGGTCAACGGCACGCGCATCTTCAGCAACACCGGCGCCACGGCCTACTCGTGCTCCAAGGCGGCGCAGGTCGCCTTCACCAAGATGACGGCGCTGGAGTTGGCCCCGCACAACGTGCGCGTCAACTGCATCTGCCCCGGCTCGATCCGCACCGAAATTCCCGACAACACCGAACACCGCAACCTGAAATCGATCCGCTATCCCGTGGAGTTCCCCCAAGGCCGCATCCCGCTGACGCACGGCAAGGCCGCCGAGCCGCAGCAAGTCGCTGAGCTGATCCTGTTTCTGGCGAGCGACGCCGCCGACTTCATCACCGGCACTGAGATGTGGATCGACGGCGCCCAGACGCTGCTCCAGGGCTAAGGCCGGGGCGACAATCGCGCTTCACTCCGGCTTTTTCGAAGATTCCAGGCACGGCATTGCGCCGCAAAGGACACAAGCTTATGAAGATCTCCAAAGTGACGCCCATGACCATGGGCACGGACTGGCGCAACATCACCTTCGTCAAGGTTGAAACTGACGAAGGGCTGGTGGGCGTGGCGGATGCGCGGGCGCTCAACCGCGACCAAACCCTGGCAGCCTATCTGCACGAGAGCGCGCCGCGCTATGTGCTCGGCGCCGACCCGTTCGAGATCGAGCTGCTCGTGCATCGCATGTCGCTGCAAGACTTCGGCCGCGCGGGCGAGGTCGTGATGACGGGCATCGCCCTGATCGAGATCGCCTGCTGGGATATTGTGGGGCAGGCGCTGGGCCAACCTGTCTACCGCCTGCTGGGCGGCGCGGTGCGCAACCGCATCAAGGCCTATGCCAACGGCTGGTACACGGTGGAGCGCTCGCCCGACGAGTTCTACGCCGCGGCCAAGCGCGTGGTCGAGCGCGGCTATCTTGCGCTGAAGTTTGACCCCTTCGGCGCCGGATTCTATGAGATCGAGCGCAAGGAGCGCAACCGCGTGGTCTCGCTGGTGGAGGCCGTGCGCGATGCCGTTGGCCCGGATGTCGAAATCCTGGTCGAGATGCACGGACGCTTCAACCCCGTCACCGCCGTCGCCATGGCGCGCGAACTGGAACCCTTCAAGCCGAGCTGGCTGGAAGAGCCTGTCCCGCCCGAGAACCTGGCCGCGCTCAAAAAGGTGGCGGACGCCATTGGGCCGCTGGGCATCCCCATCGCCACGGGCGAACGCATCCACACGCCCTTCGAGTATCGCGAGCTGTTTGAGCTGCAGGCCGCCGACATCATCCAGACGGACATTACCCACTTCGGCGGCATTCTCAACACCAAGAAGCTGGCGGCCTGGGCCAATGCCTATTACATCCTGATTGCGCCGCACAACGTGGGCGGGCCATACTCCACCGCGGCCGCGCTGCACCTGGCCGCGTCCACGCCCAACTTCAAGATACAAGAGTATTTCAACGACTTCGCCGAAGCCTATGTGCAGGACGCGGCGGACGGCTTGCCGCAGGTGGTGGACGGCTACTTCGCGCTGCCGCAAGGGCCGGGGCTGGGCCTAACGCTCAACGAGGACGTGATCGAAGCGCACCCGCAGCGCGAGGTGCATTTCAACCTCTTCGCCGACGACTGGCACAAGCGCGACAGCGGCAAGGCGAAGGGCTAGGCTATCGCGTTCTATCGGGCTTCTCAGCGCAGGCGGGCGATGAGGTCGGGGGCGTAGCGCGCTACGAGCTGGCGCAGGCGCAGCAGAGCCAGGTCCTTGGCCTTGGCCTCCAGCATAATGTCGAAGGCGCGCAATTGGCGGGCGCGGGCCATGCGCAGCAGGTCGACGAACTCAAAGACGTTGATGAAATCGCTGTGTTGGTTGGGCAGCGGCATTTGTACGCGCCATTGGCCGTGGCGATAGAGGCGGCGCAACTCGGTGCGCGGGCTGCTGTAGTGGATCTTGGGCTGCTCCCCAGGCGGCCAAGTCCCCGTCGCCAGGGCCAGCGCGTCGAGCAGCGGCAGCTCCGTTGGGTTGAGACAGCGGTGGTGGAGGATGTCGAGCGCTAGGCGAATGCCCGTGCGCCGGTGGATCCACAGCGTATCCTCGAAGCAAAAGTGATGGTCGTCGTTTTCCAGCACGAGGCGGCTGCGCGTGGCGGGAGCCAGCGTGGCATAGGCGCGCACGAAGCGCGCGCGGCTTGCGCCGGCGTCGCCGTAGGGGCCGCCGACGTGGACGACGATCACCGCGCTCGCGTCCGCGCCGAGGGCGTCGAGCAGGGCGGCGGCGAGGTCCAGCTCTTGCACGGCGCGGCCCACGCGCGCCGGGTCGGGGCTGCTCAGGCGCACATAGTGGGCGGGGTGCAGGCTGAGGCGGATGTCGTAGAGCCGCGCCAGGTCGCCGACGGCAGCCAGCTCTTGCGCACATTCTTCGATCTGTCCGTGAAATTGCGGCATGTCCGGGTGACTGCTGTAGGGCGCGAGTTGGCCGGAGAGGCGGTAGAAGCGGATCTCCTGGCTGTGCAGGTATTCAAACATGTCGCGCAAATAGGCCAGGCTCACGCTGAGATGAGGCTGGTTCTGCCAGCGCCGGCTGTCGTGCGGGCGCAGCGGCGCGCCGAGTACGTTGACGGCGACGCCCAGCCGATAGAAGTCCTGCATGTCGCGCTTCGCTCCCGGATTGCGGGTGGCCGGCTTGAGGGATTAGGCGGACGCCGGCGCGTCGAGGCGGCGCAGCGGCCATACGCGCACGTCCACGCGCCGCGCAAAGTGGAGCAACGGCGCGGCGTCCGGCAGTGTCACGCCCCCGGCGGCTGCCACAGTGTTGGCCGCGAATTCAGCCTCGGCCGGCTGCAAGGGCCACGGCGCATGGTGGATCTCGGCGCGATAGGGTCGCCCGCTGCTGTCGGTAGTGTAGAGGCAGTAGCGCTCCGCCAGCCAATGCGCTATCGTGCCGGGCTGGGCGGGCTGGATGCCGCCGGTCGGCGCGTAGGTCGCCTCGAAGCGGGCGGGCGCAGCGTTGCTATGCGTGCGCAGGCTGGCGTAGCGGATGTCGTGCGGCGTGTCTTGCAGGCTCATGCGGGCGCGATAGTAGGGCAGGTGGTAGACGCGGCGGGCGATGGCGACCGCCGCCGGGTTGGCCGCGTCGAGGCTGAAGAAGAAGACGCCAGGCTTGAGGCCAAAGGCCTGCGGCGCCGTGACGTAGGTGCGCACATTGAGTTCGGGGAAGGCCGAGAGCCAGGGCAGTCCCGGCAGCCGCCGCGGGCGGATGCCCGACATGCGGAAGGGCACGATGCTGATCCAGGCCGAGCCGTCGTATGTGTCAACGGCAAACGGCGGCGGGATGTGTGGGCGGATGGCGTCCACGGGCAGGGGCCAGTGCGCGAAGAGCAGGTCATGCCACGACTGGCGCATCGCCCAGGGACCGTCCGGCAGAGGCCACGGGCGATGCGCGGTGTGCTGCATGGGATCGAACAGGTCGGGCGGTGCGGAACTCATGGGGCGCCTTTCTTGGGAGCAGCCGGCGGGGCGACATCCTGCACGGTATTGTAGCATAGATGCGCCGGCTGATTGGCCCGCAACTCAGCTCGGAACTTTGCTCAGAATTTGACGCGAAATCCAAAACTGGCTGCAACCTTTTGGAGCGTTCCTCGTACTGATGTATGAATGCCTAATTCTTGAATGTGGTATCTTGAAGGCAGACGCTTAAGGGCGGTGGTCAATCGGGCCGGACGCCGGGGCAAGAGCTTGTAGAGTAAGATTGCCGCGTGGCAGGCATGCAAGGCCCAATGCCTCTCCGCCCAATGGCGTGAGAGGTTTACACAGGAGATAAAGACAAATGGAACAGTTCGTAGACACAATGGTAGAGAATCCCGTCGAGGTCAAGACTGTTGAGGCCAAGACCGTCGCGGACAAGACGGAAGTCAAGAGTGAGAACCAGGTCGCGCCCGCGCCGAAGCGCATGTTGTTTCGCAGCCCGGATGACAAGCTGATCGGCGGCGTGTGCGGCGGCTTGGCCGACTTCACGGGGTGGGACCCGTCGCTGGTGCGTATCCTGTGGGTCGTGTTGACGCTCGCCACGGGCGGCGGCGGCGTGCTGGCGTATGTGGCGCTGCTGATCCTGTTGCCGGTGGGCAGCATGGACGAAGGCCAGGTGCGTCCTGCGGCGCTGGAATTGAACGAGAAGAACCTGGCGCGCACCGCCTTTATCTTGATAGGGCTGGGCGGCCTATGGCTGCTGGCGAACCTGGGCATCCTGCCCGCGCTGTGGGGCGGCATGCAAACCGTGCTGGCGCTGGTCTTCTGGCCTGCGCTGTTGATCGGGGTGGGCTATGTCTTGCTGCGCTACACGGGGCGAGGGATGCGTTGGAACGTCAACGATGCCGCCACGCGTGTCAAGAGCGAAGTGAACGGCAAGATGCCCACCAAGGAAGGCATGAAGTCGGGCATGCGCCAGGCGCGACAACAGTTCCCGCTCAAGCGCAGCCGCACGGACCGCATCTTCATGGGCGTGTGCGGCGGCATTGCCCAGAAGCTGGGCATCGACGCCAACCTGGTGCGCCTGATTTGGGCGGCGTTCAGCATCGGCAGCATCGGCATGGGCGTGTTGATCTACGTGTTACTCGGCCTCTTCCTGCCGGAGGAGCGCCCCGTAGCCATGGGCGTGGGCCGCGACGAGCCGCGCGAAGTGAAGATCATCGACGTGCGCGCCGGGTAGGGGCGGGCGGGCTGTACGAAGAAGATATAAAGCTCCCGACCGGCGTCACGCGACGCCGGTCGTTCTTATTGGCTGCGAGTTCTGCACTTGGCCGCCGAGCGCCGCGGCCGTTATAATCACGCCATATGTGCGGGTTTTGCGTGATCGATGCAATTACGAGGGGATGAAGATGGGGAAACTGGTGAGCTTTATCGGGGGCGCGGCGGCAGGGCTGGCGGCTAGCGCCGTGTTCCTATATTTATTCGCGCCGGCGCGCGACACGACCTTCGACGAGAATTACCGCTCGCGCCTGGACTGGGCATTGGACGAGGGTCGCCGGGCCGCGATCGAGCAGGAAGAGGCGCTGCGCGTGGAGTTCGAGGCGGATAAGCGCGGCAAGACTTCTTTGCCCGCGGCCTCGTAGCAAGCAGCGCAGGTTGCGCTAGATCGGCGGAGCCTCGGTCGCGTCGCCCTCGCGGGTTTCGAGGCGCTGGCAGATGGGGCAGAAATGGCTGCTGCGCTGCGCGATGACGATGCGCTCGATGGGATGGCCGCAGCGCGGGCAAGGTTGCCCCGTGCGGCGGAATACCTTGTGCTCCTCTTGGAATCCCCCCTGTTGACCGCCTGGACGCATATAGTTTTGCAGGCTGCTGCCGCCCAGGCTGCTGCCCTGCTGTTCGATGGCGCGGGCCAGCACGGCCTTCACCGCGGCGTGCAGCCGGCCAATCTCGTCTTCCGCCAGGTCGCCGCCCGCACGCGAGGGGTGGAGGCGAGCGCGGTAGAGCGCCTCGTCGGCGTAGATATTGCCGACGCCGGCTAAGATGCGCTGGTCTAGGAGCAGCCCTTTAATGGCGGCTGTGCGCCCCGCCAGTTTCTGCGACAAATATGCAGGCGTGAAGTCGGGGCCGAAGGGTTCCGGCCCCAGGTTGCGCAGGATGGCGGCGGGGTCGGGCGTCAACCACAGACGGCCAAATTTGCGCGGGTCCTGATAGTGCAGGCTGCGCCCGTCGTCCAGGTCGAGGATCACGTGTTCATGTTTGCCGGGCGGCGCGCCGGTGGGCGCCAGGTAGAGCTTGCCCGTCATGCGCAGGTGAACGATCAGCGTGCGCGGGTCATCCAAACCGAAGAGCAGGTATTTGCCGCGGCGGCCGAATTCGGCAAAAGACGCGCCCGGCATGGCGCTCTCGAACTCCGCGCCGGTGGGCAAGGCGATGGAGCCGGGCCAGTAGACATGCGCCTGCACCACGCGCCGCCCCTGCAGGTCGGGCGCCAGCTCGCGGATATAGGTTTCGACTTCGGGCAGTTCCGGCATAAAAAGGGGAAATCCTACTCTCTGCCCGCGGGCGAGGCGGAGCGGCTGCGCCACCACAACACCGCCAGCACGAAGGCGACCAGCGCCAGCCCCAACTGCACCCAGAGCAGCCGCGAGACGTCGAGGCCGTAGCTGAGCATACCGCCCTGCGCGTCCGGGGCCGGGTAGGGGTAAGGAGCGGGCAGCGGGCTGACAGCCAGGGCGACGGCAGGCGGCGCTTGCGTGGGGAGCGGCGCGACTTGCTCTTCGCTCGCCTGGGCGACGGCTGCGGCGGGCGCGATTTCCTGCTGGGGCGTAGCATCTGCCGCCATTTTCGCCGCGGCGCGCGGCGCTGGAGCTTCTGGAGAGGCCGTCGCAAATGGCGTCGCCTCTGCTATCACCTCTGCCATTGCCTGCACAGATGTGTCAGCGGGCGACTCGGCGGAAGGCTCAGCCGGTGACTCCGCCGATGTCTCCGCAGCCATGGCGGGAGCGGCGGCTGCTTCCGGCGCGATGGCGCGTGCTGCTGCGGCGCCGGCTGCCGGTTCCGCACCGCCGCGACCCTCGCCGTCAGCCGCGCCGGCTACGCCCAAGGCGCCGAAGACCATCGCTTCATCTGCGGACGATGCCTCGTCGGGCTGCGCCTGCTCGCCGGC
>JBBSBO010000079.1:0-8036 GCA_038251215.1 Caldilineales bacterium | reverse complement strand
TTATCCTGTGCGCCGAATCCGCCGACATCAACCCCGTCCTCGCACGCGGCAACGGCGCGCGCTGCGTCTATCTCGCCCAGGGACCGGTCAAACTGCCGGCAGCCGGCGGCGCAGAGGATGCGGCCCTGCCCGCCAACTGGGAGATAGTTGATCTCGCGCAGGTCGCGCCCACGGACGAAAGCCTGGCACGCGCCCAACTTATCGTTACCGCGCTGCCGCCCGCGGCCTGGCAGGAGCCGCATGGCGTACTCGCCGCGCAATATCTGCGCTCCGCCGGCCTGACACAGGCCACGATCTTGCTCTTGGGGCCTGCCGTCGAGGCCGCCGGCGCCTGGCGCGCCGATGGCCTTCCCGGCCTAGATCTGATCCCCAATACCCTCGTCCTGCCCAACGTGCAGGCCGCGCCGGACCTGCGTCAGGTGCTGGGCGATCTCGCCCACCGGCAGGCGCGCCTGCTGGCCCTGGACGGTGCCGCCTGTGTCGAATATGACCCGCACACAGACAGCGTCACGGCCTCCGGCGAGGGCAGCGTACTGCTGGCCGCGTTCACGCCCAACGACGCCGGCGTGCAGCCTTCCGCCCGGCTTCACGTCCTCACCGCGGGCATGACCAGCGGCTGGCCCGCCTAACCTGCGCGCCATGCTCGAGGCCGGCAGGGTCCACGCATGGCATGACGCGGCGTGGCGCCGCCTTTGGCTTCTCATTTTCCCGCTGGCGCTGCCCGCCCTCGCTCCCTTCTATACGGAGGGGTTGACGCGCACGTTCGACGGCGGCCTGCACCTGCTGCGCCTCGGCCTGCTCGACCGCCTGGTGCGTAGCGGCGTCTTCTACCCGCGCTGGGCGCCCGATGCGCTGCTCGGCTACGGCTATCCCCTGTTCAACTTCTATGCTCCGGCAGCCTACTATTTGGCCGAGGCCTTGGTTCTGTTCGGCCTCATCCCCTATGCAGCGTTCATCGCCGTCATGGCCATTTTTGTCCTGGCGGGCGGCTTGGGTATGTACGCGCTTGCCCTGGCTATCTTCGGTCGGCGCCATCATCTCGCCGCGCTCGTCGCCGCCGTCGCCTACGTCTACAGCCCCTACCTGCTGACTAATGTCTTCATCCGCGGTGCCATCGCCGAAGCGGGCGCCCAGGCTCTTCTGCCCTGGATTCTCCTCGCCGCGCGCGGGCTATATCGCGGCGACCGGCCCCAGCGCAGCGCCTTCGCCCTGGCCCTGCTGCTCGGCCTCCTCGCCGTCACTCACACCATCACGCTGCTCACGCTGCCGCCCATCCTGCTGCTGTACATGCTGCTCCACTGGTGGACCATGGGCCGGGATCGCGCCGCGGCGCGCTGGTCGGCAGCGGCGCTGCTCGGCGCCATGGGCATCAGCGCCTTCTTCTGGCTGCCCTTGATCGGCGAGCGCCGCTACCTTGCCGCTACGGCCTACGCCATCTCCGCCTCGGTCTGGCTCCCCGCCAGCATGTGGACATGGGGCAACTTTCTGGACACGGGCCCCACCTACGCCCACACCTTTGCGCGCCCCATTCGCCTGGGCTGGCTGCAAGCGCTCTTGGCGCTGGCGGGCTATCTCCTGGCGCGCAGCAAATTACCTCGCCAAGATATCGCCGAATGGCGCTTCTGGGGGGGCATGGCGCTGCTGTTGGCGCTCCTCATGGGCAGTTGGGCGCTGCCCCTGTGGCTCAACGTCGAGGCCTTGTCCATCATCCAGTTCGCCTGGCGGCTGCTGACCTTGCTCTCGCTGCCACTGGCCCTCTTCGCCGGCGGCATTGTGTTGCGCCCTTCAGCCGCGCCCGTTCGTCTTAGCCTTGCCGGGCTGATCATCGTCTTGATCATCGCCGGGCAGCAGCCGCGGCTGGATTGGATGGACGTCTTCGCCCCCGAAACTGTCGACGTTTCGGCCCCTGTATTGGCGCAGAACGAAATAGAGAAGGGCGTGCTCGGCGGCGGCGAAGGCAACAGTTCCATCCAAGAATTCCGCCCGCGCTGGGCCGACCGTACGCTGCTCCTCGATCCCGCCACAGTGGATCCCCTCCCGCCGATCGACACAACGTTGCTGCGCGCCGGCGACTTCGACCTCTCGCTGCGCACGCGCGCCCAGGCGCCGACCGCGCTGCGCCTCGCCGCGTTCTATTTCCCCGGCTGGCGCGTGCGCATCGACGGCGGACCTGACCTGACGCCGTATCCCTCCACCAACCTCGGCCTGCTCACTTTCGACGTGCCCGCCGGTGAGCATACCGTGGACATCGCCTGGGCCGGCACGCGCCTGCAGTGGGCAGCCTCCGCACTCAGCCTCGCCGCCCTCTTCGCCCTCGACCTGCTTGCCTGGCGCACGCGCCGTCGGCCGCTCGCCGCGGCGCTGGCAGGCGTTGCCGTCGTGGCGCTGATCGCCTGGGTCAACCCGTCGGGCCAGGCGGCCGCGCCTGCCCCGACTGCGTTGTCCCCGCCCGCGGATTTCGCCGCCGCGGGCCTGCGCCTGATCGGCTATCGTACGGCGCAGCTCGCCGCCCGGGACCTCATCGTCTACCCCTATTGGCAGGTGGACGCGCGCCCGCAGGACGACCTGCGCTTCGAGTGGAGTCTCTCCGACGCCAGCGGCGCCGTGGTCGCCCAATCCGGCGGCTTGCCTTTCTTCAACACCACCCGCGCTGCGAACTGGCCGCCCAACAGCGTCGTGGATGACGCCGTGCGTCTACGTCTGCCGGCCGACTTGCCCGCGGGAATCTATACGCTGTCCGCCCGGGCACTGAGTGGAGCCAACGCGGTTCCCCTCGCCGTCGCGGCTCTTGGCTCCCTTACCTTGCGGCCTACGTCATCCGCCACGTCTGCCGATGGTTTGCCGCCTGCGACACGCGTCGAGGCACGCTTTGGCGCCGCCATCCGCTTGCTCGGCTTCGAGGTTCTGCGTCCTCGACCCGCACAGCCGCCGGCGCCGGGCAAGCCACTCGCCGTGCGCGCGGGCCAGCGCCTGCGCCTAGCCTTGTATTGGCAGGCGCTTGTCCCCCTCGACACGAACTACCATGCCTTCGTCCATCTGGTAGACAACATGGGAAGCCCGCTTGTGCAGGAAGATCAATTGCCCGGCCCCTTCTTCCAGCCCCCCCGCCTTTGGGACGCCTACACAGCATGGCCGGATGTCTACCTGCTGCGCATCCCCGCCACGGCTGCCGGCGGCCTCTATTGGCCCTCCGTCGGCGTCTACGACTTCGCCACACTCGAACGCCTGCCCGTGACCACGCCCGACGAAGGCAACGAAGCCTCCACACGCGATGACTACCGCCTGCCGCCCATCAAAATCGTGGGCAAACCCGGGCCTCCGCCGTCCGTGCGCCTAAACTATCACTTCGCCGACGTCGCCGCGCTCACCGGCTATGATCTCACACCGGATAGCGCGATGCTGCAACCCGGCGCAACGCTGACGGTGACGCTCCACTTGCGCGCCCTACACGCCACCGAACGCAATCTAACCCGCTTCCTCCAGCTCTACAATCCCGAGACAGGCGTCATCGCCCAATACGACAGCCCGCCGCAGCAAGGCGGCAACCCGACCTGGGCGTGGCTCCCCGACGAGACAGTGCGCGATCCGGTCACGCTCTCCATCCACTTGGATGCGCCCGCGGGCCATTACACCCTCTATGCCGGATTCTACGACCCCGCGCAGGATAATCGTCGCCTGGAGGTACGCGATGCGCGCGACGCCGCAGGCGCGCCCCTGCCCGATCAATGGGCGCCGGTCACTGCCTTCGACATTGCACCTGCCGGCCCCTAGCGCAGCAAGTCCGTGCGTCGGCACGGGCTTGCTCACTGTTTGAATGGGGACATGCTTGAAATAGGGCAAATCGTTGCATTTACCGTCAGGCGAACGTGTGCGCTATCTCGCTACGCGGTCACGCGCGATGATCCGTTCAAAGCGACGTGGGTATCGCTTGTCTTCAACGGCTTATGGCTAAACCACAAGACGTAGCCGTCCGGATCCCGCACATAAAAATCGCGGCTGCCCGCTTTGAGATCGCGGCCTTGCGCCGCAATGTCATACCCCTTCGACCCGAGATACACGTTGAGCGCCTCGATGTCGTCCAAATAGACAAAGAATACGCCATCGCTCGCCAATTGCCGATCTTCGTCCGGCGGCTGCCCTGCGCATAGCATCAGCCGCACTTGGCCGGAGCCGAGCAACGCCCACTCCGTGCGCCCACCCCACACGATCTTGTCGTATACCGAAAAGCCTAGGGCGTCGCAATAGAAGCTGATTGACTCGTCTACGTCCTGCACATCCAACACCGGGACCAGATTCTGTAGCCTCGTTTCGGATCCCTTCATGTTCGCGCGCCCCCACAAGATTGGCTTGACATGGCATGGCCTCAAGGATTAGCGCCCGCTCGCCCCGCTTGGCATAGACCGGGCAGGCGCATTAGCACGGCGCAGG
The DNA here is from genome assembly GCA_038251215.1 of Caldilineales bacterium. Taxonomy (GTDB): domain Bacteria; phylum Chloroflexota; class Anaerolineae; order Caldilineales; family Caldilineaceae; genus JASGTU01. The sequence goes on along the minus strand of JBBSBO010000079.1, from coordinate 3,608 downwards.
CAATTTGTGATGATTCAGACCTGCTGTGACCCAATAGTAGCGTCAATCCCCGCCCGCGCAATAGGGGCATTTGTCGTACTTCGCGTTGCCCATATGCGGGCACGGCAAGCGTCCGCGTCCGACAAATGCCAAGCGCAATCGATGGTTGGGCTCCAGCTACGAGAAGGAGAAATAAGGGAAACACGAAAGTGAGGAGAAGACCCTGCCGAGGGTCCTGTCAGCCAGGAGATCGAGGGGAAAAGCGGGGCACAAATGGTCTAGGGCAACAGGTAGCCCTTATCGACGGCGTCATCGATCAGCGCTAGGGTGGTCGGCCACAAGGCAGGCGCGCCATGTTCAATAGACGCCATGCGCGCCAGCACTTGCGCACGCGTGACGCCGTGGCTGAGCCAAGAACCGCCTGCCGCCACGTAGTTGTGCAGGAGCGGCAGCAGCCGGTCAATCGCGTTGGCATAGCGCGCTTCCGGTGAGCGACCTTCGTCGAACTCCACCCACAGCGCCCGCAGTTCCTGCGCTTGGTCAGAGGGCAGCAGGCCAAATAGCCGCGCGGCCGCCGCTTCTTCGCGCGCGAACTGATCCTTACGGCCCTCAAAATCATACGAGAAAGTGTCGCCCGCGTCGATCTCCACAATATCGTGCGCCAACAACATGCGCATCACATGCGAGATGTCGGCGCCTTCCGGCGCGTAGTCGGCGAGCAGCCAGGCCGCCAAGGCCACATGCCAACTGTGCTCGGCGGAATTCTCAAAGCGGCTGCCGTCCATCAGGAGCGCCCGGCGCTGCACACCCTTCAGCTTATCCGCCTCGACCAAGAAATCCAGCCGGCGTCGCACGTCGTCCTGTGTACTCGCGGGGAACTCAAACTGAAGCTTCGACATAGGTCGCCTAATTCCGTCGGTGCGCGGCATGGGTGATGATCTCCATGAGATCCTCCGCCGAAGCGTTCGCCAGCTCAGCCAGCGTCTCCTCGGCGCGGCCCTCCAACTGGAAATACGCGCCCACAGCCTGCGCGGTCGACATGCCTGCGGCCTTCAGGCGGCGCACATCATCCAGGGCCGTCTCGCCCGCCATGCGTAGCAGCCGCGCCGTCGCCGCCATGCGCCGATACGCGGCCTGCTCGCGCGTGGCCTGCGGCTGACCGCTAATCTTAACGCGGAAGCGGTTGTAGCGGAACGAACACACCGCGGTCGCCATCCCATCGATCTGCATGGACTCGCAGGCGAACTCATCATACCAACCGTACATCGCCTGCATGACCGCGTGAAACTCCGCAAAATCCTGCACGGAGCAGATCACGTCCAGGTCGCTGTCCGGCAAATCCAGGCCGAGCGGCAACGTGCCCGTCAGCAACGGGTCATAATCCGCCAACACGCTGAACAGATCCAATTCCAATACGGCCAGAAAGGCAGCCTGTTGGCGGTCGCTGCCCATTTTGAGATAGGCGATATCATCCGAATAGAGGTTCATATCTACAGTGTACTGCATCCTTCACTGACAGGGAAACCGGCAAGGAAACGGCCCAGCAGAAGCTGGGCCGGTGGTGGAGATGGCGGGAATCGAACCCGCGTCCGAAACATTCGTCACTAGACATCTACAAGCTTAGTCGTTCTTTAGTGTTTCGCCGCCCGTGTTCCAAACGACGGGGACCAATTCGTGCGGCTAGCCGATCAGCTTAGGTTGCCTTATCGGCGTTCAGCAACCGCAACCCGCCAGTGTATGACGGCTACCGCTCAGCCTGGGAGTACCACCGAGACGGGCCGAGGTCCTGGTTTAGGGGACCTAGCGCTTCAATTAGGCGGCCACCGCTGCCGAAGCAGTGTTGGCAAAACCAAAGTTGAAGACGCGGCCAGTATTATTGGCATTTGTAGTGTGTGCGCCTTTTTAACGTAGTCGACGCTCTACGGCTTGCAGTCTAGCAACCTCCTGCCCCGTCGAAACCTTTCATCCCCAGAAAAGCCTTCAGAGCATCTACCTCACACGATGCTGATTATAGCACATTTGGTCGAAAATGCAAACATTTCCGCCGCCCCAAAAATGGCCGCCTTCTACCGCCCATATGTCACTTGTGCGACTTTGACACACGCCCCGCATTCCAGTATACTCGGCCCTAACGGGACTTAGATATCCTTAGATTTTCATAGATTCGGCTGCCGCACATTGAACCGTACATTGAGACGTGTTGCAGCCGGCGAATCGCTTGCCGAGCCGGCCTTCCCGCTGTCCCAGGATGTCAAGGCCGCCGCGCCGCATCTTCCGCACTGCCGACCCGCAGGTCACACTGCATCGTACGCGCAGCATAGCACACACAAAGGCGATCTCCGTGAATAATCCCACCTACCCGCCGCCCCGCCTGGTCTTCTGGGAAACAACCGCGGGCTGCAACTTGGCCTGCATCCACTGCCGGCGCATCACCGTAGCCAACCAGTTGGTGCCGCAAGACCTCAATACCGCCGAAGCTTTTCGTCTGATCGATCAGATCGCGGCCTTCGCGCACCCCATCTTCGTGCTCTCCGGCGGCGAGCCGCTCTTCCGCCCTGACATCTTCGACATCGCCCGCCATGCGGCGGATGCCGGCCTGATCGTCGCCCTCGCCACCAACGGCACGCTGATCGATGCGCCGGTGGCGCGCAAGATCAAAGATAGCGGCATCGCCCGCGTCAGCGTCAGCTTCGACGGCGCCGACGGCCCCACCCACGACATCTTCCGCGGGGCCGGCGCCTTCGACCAGGCCATCGCCGGCATCCGTCACCTCAACGAGGTCGGCGTCCCCTTTCAAATCAACACGACGGTCGCTAACCATAACTCCCATCAAATGCCCGAAACCCTCGCCCTGGCTAAGGAGTTAGGCGCGCAAGCGTTGCATCTCTTCCTGCTGGTACCCGTAGGCTGCGGCGTGCAGATCGCCGACGAGCAGCAGATCACGCCCGACGAATATGAGCGCATCCTCAATTGGATGTATGACGCCGAAATGGAAGAAGACCTCGAACTCAAGGCCACCTGCGCGCCCCACTATTTCCGCATCGTGCGCCAGCGCCAAGCCGAGGAGCGACGCCAGGGCATTGTGCGCCGACGTCCCGACAGCATGGCGCGCCAAGACAACGCCGGCGGCAACGGGCACGGTCACCCCGGGGGACACCCGGGCGGACATGGCGGCGGTCGCCATCCCATGAACGCCTCCACCAAGGGCTGCCTGGCGGGTACGGGCGTCTGCTTCGTCAGCCACCGCGGCGAGGTCTTCCCCTGCGGCTACCTGCCTGTCGAGGCGGGCAACGTGCGCACGCAGTCCTTCCAGGAAATCTGGCAAGCCTCGCCGCTCTTCGCCGAGCTGCGCGACCCCGACTTGCTCACCGGCAAATGCGGCCTATGCGAATTCAAAAACGTGTGCGGCGGCTGTCGCGCCCGCGCCTATGGCATGACCTACGAATACCTGGGCGAAGAACCTTTCTGCACCTACATCCCGCGCGGCGCAACAGTTGCCACCACGTTCTAGACCATCTTGTCGACCCTCACGGCCGACTTATCTTGCAGCCAAGACACATGCACGCACCTGAAGCGAGTTGATGAGCATGGCGCCCACGCCTGACAAACAGCGCGAAAGACATATTGTG
>JBBSBO010000078.1:0-8050 GCA_038251215.1 Caldilineales bacterium | reverse complement strand
CTGGACTCCGGGTCCAGGATGGCGTCGAGGTAGTCATAGGCCAAGTCCGGCGCCTGGGCGTTGCTGCTGATGCCGTAGCCGCAGACCCAGCCCAGCCGCCCCTCGGCCGGCTGGATGTATTCGACGGGGATGCCGTCCGCCAGCAGTTGGCCGTAGGTGTCCGTCCACACGCTGGCGGCGACCCACACGTCGCCCGAAGCGATCATCTGGCTCAACTCGGTCGAATCCGACCAATAGGTGAGGACGTTGGGCTTGAGGTCGATCAGCTTCTGCTTGATCTGCGCGTCATCTTCCGGCGTCGTCTGCCACGGGTTGGGGATGCCCAACGCTACCGCGGCCATGATCTGGGCCACCTCCGCCGAGTCAGGGATCGAGAGGCGTCCGGCATAGGCCGGGTCCCACAGATCGGCCCACGAGGTCGGCATCTTCTCGACCTTGTCGGAGCGCACGAGGATGGACTCGTAGCCCCAGTCCCACGGCACGAAATACTGCTTGCCGTCGAACTCGCCTAGCTTCGCCAATTCCGGCGCCACGTCCGGCCAATTCTTCAGGCGCGAGGTGTCGATCGGCTGCACCAGACCGGCATCCACATACAGTCCCCACCAACTGCTGCACGGGTGCGCCAGGTCGACCGCATAGCCACTCTGCAATTTTGCCAGAGCATCGGCGTCCTGTTCGAAGTAGGTATAGTCCACGCTGACGTCCGGGTGGGCCGCGGCGAACTGCGTCCAGAACTCGGGCGCGTCATAGCCCGCCCAGTCGAGGATCTTCAGCGTGTCGGGGCTTGCCGGCGCTTGCGCCGCCTGGTCAGCCGCGCCTGTCTCGGCGGTTGGAGCGCCGCACGCCGCCAAGACCATCAGCGCCAGCCCTACAGCGGCGGCAAGCGCCAAGCGATGCCAAAAACGGGTGGAATAAGCCATCAGATCGGTTCTCCGTTTCACGTAGAATGTTCACGTAGAATATTCAGAATTTAGGCAAACAAAAAAGGGCTGCATGGAAACAGAGCCAAATTGGCTCCACTCACATGAACCCCTTCGGATTCAGCTCTTCGCTACTTTGTGGTGACGGTTCGTCTCCGGACTCGTCACGTGACGCAGGTATTCAGAACTGTAGCAGACCCGCGGCAATCGTGTTATCGAAACCTCGCTCAGTCGAACATTTCGGCAATTCTATAGCGGTCGCGACTTGGCGCTGCGCTGCCGGCTCCGCCCGCCGATGGCGGCCCGCACAGCCGCAGCCAATCGCTGCCCTCACGCGCGATTATACTATCAATAGGTGCGAAGTCAATTCCCCCGCCCATTGTTTTTGAGGGAGTTTTTTAGGGCGAATCGGCGACAACTGCCGGCGTCTTTTTGCGCGTATTTTTGGCGCTGAAATGCCTGCCGCCTCTCCCCCGAAACAGCGCGTCTTACACCTACAAACGACGTCTTTTCGTGGTTCGTTCCACCGGCCTACGCCGCTTGACGCGCACGGCGCGCGGGGGTCGCAGGCGTTGCCGCGCCGTTGGCCGGCGGCTCAATCACCAGGTTGACCACGGTCCAGCCCGGCTGTGGCTGCAAGGGCCGGTCGCTCGTCGAGACCAAGAGTTGTTTGCCCTGGAGCGCCATCAGCAACAGCGTCTCGCTGTCGGCGTATTCCTCCTGGAATTGTTGCCAGGTGAACTGCTCGGTCAGCGGCGTGCGCTTGATCACGCCGCCCCGGTCGAGCATTTCCAACAAGCGCGGGTAGTCAGCCTGATCGTCGAAGAGCAGCCGCCCCAACTGCAAGCGGTTGGGTGAGCCGTTGCCCCCTTCGGCGAAATGCGGCGGCAGTTGATAGACTTCGGACGAGCCGAATTCGTCCTCAAAATGGCGGCAAGCAAAGGCGTTGGCCTCGTCGTTGTTGGTCACGGCGAGCAGCCGCCCGATGCCGGCAAGGTCGATGGTCGTCTCCAGATAGTCCGACAGGAGGTTGCCCTGGCTGGCGTTTAGGCCGCGCAGGCGCGCTTCCGTCACGCTCGATGGGTTGGCGTCGACCACTCGCACCTCCACGCCCACCTCCTGCAGCGCCAGGCCCAGCTCTTGCGCCAGCCGGTTGGCGCCCATCAGCAGGATGCCCTGCGGGTCGGCCTCGCTCACGCCCAGCGCGCGCGCCACCCATTTGGCCGTGCCGCCCTGGATCAAGACCGTGCCCACGATGATCAGGAAGGTCAGCGGCTCCAAGATGCGCGCCTCGTCCACACCCAAGTGCAGCAGTTCATAGGCGAAGAGCGAGGAGACAGCCGCGGCCACAATGCCGCGCGGCGCCACCCACGCCAGGAAGAGACGCTCCTTGTTGCTGAGGTTGCTGCCCCAGGTGCTGACCAATATGCCAAGCGGTCGCAGCACCAGGATCACCACCGCCAACACCACCAGGCTGCGCCAGTCCAGATACGACAGGTCCTCCATGGAGATATTGGCCGCGAGCAGGATAAAGAGCGAAGAGATCAGCAAGACGCTGAGTTTCTCTTTGAAGTAGAGGATCTCGCGCAACTTGCGCAGGTCCGTATTCGCCAGCAACACGCCCATCACGGTCACCGCCAGCAAGCCCGACTCGGCAGCCAGCGCGCTGGAGACGGCAAAGACGCCCAGCACCATCGCCAGCGTCACGATGTCGCGCAGAAAGTCGGGGACCAAGTAGTGGTGCAGCAGCAGATAGATGGCATAGCCGCCCGCCAGCCCCAGCGACAGCCCAACGCCGGCGATGCGCAGGAACGACAGCGCCGCCCCGCCCAGCGAAGCCTGCGTCCCCGCGATGATAAAGCCCAGCACCAGCACCGCCACCGTGGCGCCAATGGGATCGATGAGGATGCCTTCCCATTTCAGCACGGAAGAGATCTTTTCCGTCGGGCGCACATTGCGCAGCAGCGGCGCGATCACCGTGGGGCCGGTGACGATGATCAAGGCGCCGAAGAGAAAGGCCAGCTCCCAGGACATGCCCACGATATAGTGTGCGGCCAACGCGCCCCCCACCCAGGTGATGGCCGCGCCGACCGTGAGCAGGTTGCGCACGGTCGACGCCACGCTGCGCACCTCGCGCCAGGTCAACGTCAGCGCGCCCTCAAAGAGAATCACCGCCACCGCCATCGAGACCATGGGGTAGAAGAGGTTCTGGAATTCCTCCTGCGGGTCCAGCCAGCCCAGCACAGGCCCGACCAGGAAGCCGGCAGCCAAGAGCGGAATGATTGCGGGCACGCGGATGCGCCACGCGATCCACTGGCACAGGATGCCCGCGACAATGATGCCCGCTACGATCAACATTTCGTTTTGTTCCATCAGTCCCCCTGTGTGCGGCGTCTTGGATGCGCTCAGCCGGCGCAGCGACGCACTGTGACCGGAATGTGCGCCGGCAACCCTTAAGAAGTACCACGGCTGTGGCCTGCTTTCCGTAGGCAGGCTTGTTTTTCGGGCCGCCTGCGCAGACGCGCGCCTATCAGTGTACCCACAAACCAGCGTACTCACAATGCACGTGGCGCCCAAAGGCCGCACACAATTCAATGCGCCTTACTGACGCGGCGGGCGCGCCGCGTCATACTGGGTCCACACGCTAGAGTCAGCACGAAAGTCAGTGCGGTCATCCAGTTCAAAGCGCCGGCGCCCCCTTGTGGTTGCAAGCCGGCGACGAAAGCGAGGAGCGAAATGAACCCCGAGCCAACGTTTGCCGGCAGGATTGCCGGAAGATCAGCCAAGTCGACGATCAAGTCAATCATGGCGGCGGTCGCGCTGGCGGCGCTGCTTGCCCTCGCCGCCTGTAGCAATGACGCGCCCGCCGCGCCGCCGCCGCCCGCCCCTACGCCCGTCCCTGCGCAACAGGAAGCCGCCGCCCAGCCTCCTGCGACGCAAGAGCAGTCCGCCGCGACACAGCCTGCCGATCCTGCGGTCGACGCCGACGCGCCGACACAGGAACCCGCGCCGGAAGACGCCGCGGCCCAGGAGACCATCCCCCCGCTTGCCCTGGACCAGATCAAGCTGGATCTGCAGGCGGCCGCGACCGGGCTGGACCAGCCGCTCTTCGTCACCCATGCCGGCGACGGCAGCGCCCGCCTCTTCATCGTGGAAAAGGTGGGCCAGATCCGCATTGTGCAGGACGGCGAATTGCTGGATGCGCCCTTCCTCGACATCCACGATCGCGTGCGCAGCCAGGGCAGCGAGCAGGGGCTGCTCGGCCTCGCCTTCGCGCCGGACTATGCCGAGACAGGTTATTTCTTCGTCAATTACAGCGACGCCGACGGCAACACGGTCATCGCCCGCTTCCAGGCGCAGGCGGATAACCCCAACGTAGTGGATGCAGATAGCGAAGTCGCCATCCTGCAGATCCTGCAACCCGCCTCCAACCATAACGGCGGCATGTTGGCCTTTGGGCCGGACGGCTATCTCTACATCGGCATGGGCGACGGCGGCGCTTCGTTCGACCGCTTTGACAATGGCCAAAATCCCGCCACGCTGCTGGGCAAGATGCTGCGCATCGACGTTACCTCCGACCCGAGCGCGCCTTACCTGATCCCGCCGGATAACCCCTGGGTGGGCGAAGAAGCCGGCGGCGACCCGGTGCGCGACGAAATCTGGGCCTTTGGCCTGCGCAACCCGTGGCGCTTCAGCTTCGACCGCCAGACGCAAGACCTGTGGATCGGCGACGTGGGGCAAAACCAGTACGAGGAGATCGACTTCACGCCCGCGGGCAGCCCCGGCGGACTCAACTACGGTTGGCCGATCATGGAGGGCGCCTCATGTGTGCAGGGCGACGCGTGCGACCGCGAAGGTCTGGAGCAGCCGATCCTGGTCTATGACCACAGCGGGCACTGCTCGGTGACGGGCGGCTATGTCTACCGCGGCAGCGCCTACCCGGGCCTAGAGGGAACCTACTTCTACGGGGACTATTGCAGTGGTACGATCTGGGCCGCACGCGCGGATGGGCAAGGGGGTTGGCAAAATGTGTTGGTGCAGAAGAACGACGGCATGATCAGTTCGTTCGGCGAGGATGAGGCGGGCGAGCTATATCTGGCGGACATCGCCGGCGGCGCAGTCTACCGGCTGGGCCTGGCGCAGTAGGCGTGGGAGTCTCCGCCGCGGGCAGGCGCGCCTACCACTCGTCGATCCACTCCTCGCGCTCGCCCACGACCTTGAAGCGCCGCGCCGAGGGGTCGCCGGGAGCGGCGGGCGGCGCAGGCCATTGGCCCGGTTGCGCGTACTGGGTCGAACCGGCGCTGTTGTTTGCGCCGTTGCCCGCCATGCCGGTGACGACGATGATGGGCGGCGGCGCGGCCCACTGCCCGTGCCTGTCGCCTGGCGGCAAGCGTCGCCGCATTGGTTCGCCCTCGTCGCGCGTGTCGGGGCGGCGATTGCCCGCCATCAGCAGCAGCGCCACGGGGATGCCCGCCAGCACGCCCAGCAGCACGCCGACCGCCATGGCGATGGCGTCATTGCTGAGGCTTCCGCCGATCTGCCAGCCGGCAAAGCCGATGGCGACCATCAGGGTCAGCCCGATCAATGCTCGCATAGGTCCCGCCTTTCGTGTGTCGCCTGCGCTTGGCCGGCAAGTGGATGAATATCTAGGGCCATCATATCAGAACGCATGTTCTGTTGTCAATCCCCATTTTGCGCGCGCCGTAGGGGAAGGGAATATCCCTCCTTGACCGCAGCGCGGCGGCTGTGTTTTGATTAGGCTGCATAGAGCAATCAGCATATCACTGAAAGGATGCAAACAGCATGGATTCGACCGTATACAAGATCATGGAACTGACGGGGACATCGCCTACGAGCATCGAGGAGGCGGTGCAGAACGCCGTCACCCGTGCGGGCCGGACGGTGCGGCAAATGCGCTGGTTCGAGGTGGTGGAGACGCGCGGCGCCCTCAAAGACAACGCCGTGGCGGAATGGCAGGTGACGGTGAAGATCGGCTTCGCGCTGGAGGAGTAGGAAAGGAACCGAGTAAGAGACTACACTGCCTAAGCTGCGCGCTCACAAGCGGCCATGCGATCCAGTCCACCCGCGTGGCCGCTTGGTTTTCAAAGCCAACCCGGAAAGATTCCACCGCCTAGAGAAGCGAAATGCACCCTTTTTAGCGCCGAGACGATTTTGGCGCGTAGGGTTGTGTGTTACACTAAATGGGTTCCCAAGCGGGAACTATATCGCCTTGTTTTCACGCGCCGACTTCCACGCTAGACAACCGGATTATTCCAATGCAAACCCACACCGACCCTGTCGCCTTGGCATCCACAGGCGAACTGACCGCCCTTGCGCCCTCATCTGCAACTCCTGCTCCGTCCGGCCCAGTCCTGCACAACGCAGCGCCGGGCCGCGCCATGTTTAGCGCCCGCCTTGCCCGCGCCGCCCACATCCCCCGCGAGCTAAAGCTGTTTGTCGCCGCCTCGCTGGCGCTGGGCGTGGCCTTCAGCATGTTCGACGCCACCTTCAATAACTTCCTAGACGAACGATTCGCCCTGACAGGCTTCCAACGCTCGTTTCTAGAATTCCCGCGCGAACTGCCGGGCTTTCTGGTTGTGTTTGTTTCGGCAGGGTTATGGTTCCTATCCAGCCGCCGGCTGGGCGCAGCCTCGCTGGCTTTGGGCGTGGTAGGTGCGCTGGCCATCGGCTTTATCTCGCCCACCTATGCGTTCTTGATCTTGTGGCTGTTTGTCTACAGTCTGGGCCAACATATGTTTATGCCGCTGGCTTCCACAATCGGCATGGAGCTGGCGCGCGAAGGGAAAACCGGGCAGCGGCTGGGGCAGCTCAATGCCGTGCGCAACTTCGCCGCGATCTTGGGCGCATTCACCGTGATGGTTGGCTTTCGCTACCTGAATTTCAGCTTTTCGTTCATCTTCCTGCTCGTAGCCATCGCCCTTGCGGTTGCCGTATATCTCATGTTTTCGATGCGCCCCACCCGACCCCAGCGCCCGAAGACATTCTTCACGCTGCACCGAGAGTATAACCTTTTCTATGCGCTCAATGTGCTCAGCGGCTCGCGTAAGCAGATCTTCATCACCTTTGCGCCGTGGGTCTTGGTTACCATCTTCCAGCAGCCCACCCAGATCATCGCCACCCTGATGATGGTGGGCGGCATCATTGGTGTTGGCTTTCAGCCGCTCCTGGGCTGGACGATCGACCGCTTCGGCGAGCGCGCCGTGCTTGCCGCCGAGGCGATCATCCTGATCCCCGTCTGTTTTGGTTATGGGTTCTCTAAGTTCCTGGTGGGCGAACAGCTAGCGTTTTTCATCGTCTGCGCTTGCTTCCTGCTCGATCAGATGCTGATGTCCGTGGGCATGGCGCGGTCTACGTATATGAAGAAGATCGCGCTCCAGCCGGATGACGTGCAACCCGCGCTGACCATGGCCGTGAGCATCGACCACGTCTTTTCCATCACCGCGGCGCTGGTGGGCGGGCTGATCTGGAAAGTGTTTGGCTTTCAATATGTGTTTCTCATGGGAAGCGTGATCGCCGCCATCAACCTCTTCGCGGCGCTGCACGTGCGCATTCCGGTGGAACATGGAACGCAAGAAGCCGGCAGCTAGCGGGTGCATCAAGCCGGCAGGACGTGCGGGGAGGGCTACCGATACGGTAGCGGTGTGCACCAAGTGGATCGGACAGGATTCGAATGCGCTGGTTCGAGATGGTGGAGACGCGCGACGCCCTCAAAGACAACGCGGTGGCGGAGTGGCAGGTAACGGTGAAGATCGGCTTCGTGCTGGAGGAGTAGGGGACGCGGGGCAGAACTGATTCAGTGAGGAAAGTTAACGACGGTCGCACAGGCAAATGGTTTCTGTGCGACCATTGTCTACTTTTGCACGAGTGCAGATTGTCAACCGTACAAGACAGACCACACCCCCGCGCCCCATCTACTACTCTAAAGATACAAGCGCCACACATTTAGCGCACGACGCTTGCCTTCTTCGACGATAAACAGATCACAGCCAGAATGACGATAGAAACCGTTAGCAGGAAGGTCAATAGGACACTTCAACTGGATGAACTGCTTTTGTCGTTGGCTTGCCTCTGCAGCAAGCGTTTCCAGCAGTCGCCGTCCAAGTCCTAAT
>JBBSBO010000077.1:0-8081 GCA_038251215.1 Caldilineales bacterium | reverse complement strand
ATTCACGAATGATGAAAAGTAGATTGCCACAAAAAAACTGCTTCGCCGATGACAAATCTATGGTCAACCGGGCAAGCCCGGGTGTACCCTATGAAGTGAATGAATGACTTGCGCTGCCATTCTCGTACTACTCATCTTACTGCATTACTTCTCAACGTACAACAAGTCAACATTGGCGTCTGTCAGGCGCTGCTGATACGCTTCGTAGTCGCCGAAATAGGCGCGCTCATAACTTTGGTCGTTGTATTGGCCCGTAAACAACCAGCGCTTGGTATAGTCGAGCGACACCAGAATGCCGGAGCGAACGTCGTGGCAGGTGTTGCCCTTGTACACGGTCGTCCAGCCGTCGCTCTCCTCGACCTCCAGCTCGTGCGGCCCGCTGCACCATACGGCGACGCTGCGTCCGTCGTCCAGCGTGTAGACATCGGTCGCCGGACCGGGCTGCGCGCCCATCCAATAGTTGTAGACGAAGTTGTCTTGAACTCATCGCCCGGGTTGGCCTTGGCGATAATCGGCGAGTCCAGCTCCGGGCCGGTGCGCACGTTAGCGCGCGAGCCTTCGGTGTTGACCACCGCGTTCACGTCGGGCACGATCACCGCTTCCGGCTCCGGCAGCTTGAAGTCGGCCAAGTCCGCCAGGCGCGCATCCGTCGCGCCGGCCTCGCCGTCGGCAGGGGACGTCGGGATCGTCGTGACACAGGCGCTCAGCGCCAGCGCCAGCAGGGCAGTCACCAGCGCCCATTGCACAGCACGCTGCAACTTGCTTGCCGCTATACGGCGGATGACACCAATCAACGGTTGTTTCAATTTAGGCATAGAAAACGCATCCAATTATCGGCCTTGTTTGCTATACGAAAACCCTGCGTATAGCACTACTCTATCGATGTCGGCGCTGCACAATGCGATCTGAACGACTCAGGCTGTATACCTCTGGGCGATTCAGCTGATGACGCGTGCCGACTCCGACGAGCAAACGGACTGATGGCGGGTGGTTAGGTTGGAGAGGCGCTGCTGCGGGGCGGTTAGGTCAGGCGCCGGAAATTTCCGGCTAGATGATGGCGTAGCGGCGTCAAAATGAATGAATAATTGCTGGCTACTTGCCGACCCTTGACCCCAACTGCATCTCTCATAGGCTACTACTGGGAGATTATACTCCAAGTCGCAGCCAATATCAAGTCAACATCACGACTTTTTCGCGTATCTGTATGCGTACTCTTCGCGGCCCTGCATACGGCTTTGCCAAATTCAAGTTACCTGCACCAGGGCCAAGCCGCGCAGCCTGCGCGCTGCGCACGCTCTATGCGCTCTACAAAGGCCTCTTCCTCTTCAAGCTCCCAACCGCCTACGACGCCACAATGATGTTTTGCGTCAGGCCCAACTCATCCAGGCCGTCATAGGCGTACGAGCGCACCAGGTGATTGGGATCATCCAGCAGCGGATAGAGCAAAACCGCTGCGTTCTTCGTGCCGATCTTGCGCAGGGCATAGGCGGCGCGGGCGCGAGCGCCATCGTGTAGCGATTCGAGCACGGCGCCCAGAGCGGAGACCGCATCGTCGCCGCATTGCGCCAGCGCATCCGCGGCCGTCTGGCGCACCAACCCGTCCGGGTCGGTCAGCATGGCGGCCAGGGCCGGAATCGCCGGGACCGCCGCTTGCGGCTCGCGCGCATAAAGGCGCGCCAGAGCCAAGGCGCCCGCAGCGCGCAGCGCCGGGTCCTCGTCGGTCAGCTTCTCGGCGATCACGCCCACCGCTTTGGCCGAGCCGACCAGCGCCAGTGCGCGCACGGCCCACCAGCAGCAATCATCGCCGTTTGTGGCTGCCATTTCCAGCAGCGCGGCTTCGTCCGCCGCCGTCAGCCGATGCACCAGCTTCTCGGCGAGTTCGTCATCTTGTGCGTCTATGGCCGCCTGTAGGCGTGTAATCGTCGTACTTGCATCCATGAGTTATGCCATCACATTCTGGTCAGGTTTCGAGCCGGATTTCGAGTCAACGTTCGAGTCAGATTTCGAGTTAACATTCGAGCCGGAGTGCGGTTGCGCCGATGTAACGAACGCACCCCGCCGTCAGCTCTTGGATTTCACCACCAAGTCATATAACTGTAGCCAGTCGAAGCGGATCTCCGCCGCGCCCGCCTCTTGTGCGCCGCCCACCAGGCCGACCGCGCCCGCAGAGAGGTTCGCCGGCAGATCAAAGAGCAACATGCCGTTGCCATAGAAGCGCAGCGTCTGGCCGTCGTCATCCACGGTGAGAGTATTCGTGCTGCCCGCCAAGTTCAGGAAGTCCGCCTTGGTCCACGGCTTGAGCGTACTCAATTCGCCGTTCTGCTGCACCTGCACCATGAAACGGCCTGCGCCGTCCACCAGGAACAGATAGAAGTTGTCAGAATCCATATAGCGGTCGATCACACCGGCATAGCCCCACGGCGTGTGCGTCGCCACTAGGGCGCTCGCCTGCACGCGATGTGGGCCGGGATCGTCGACGCCCAACAAGCTCCACACAATGCGCTCGGGCCAGATCTCAATGCTGTAGCTGGAGTTGGTCGGCTGATGCTCGATGCGCCATTCTCCGGCCTGGCTGCCCTCTGCAAAGGCGGTGTCGGCCTGGCTAAAGTCGTCAGCCAACAACAACTGATAGCCCGCCACCTGCAAGGGCGCGCCCATCGGCGCCGTGACCGTGCGCACTGAGTCCGCCACGATCTGCGGCGCGTGCCACCAGGAAGGGAACCAGTCCCACATGTTCGCCAGCACCAGGAAGACGGTCGCCAGCACGATCATAGAGAGCAAAGCAGGCAAGGCAGCCGGCGGCGCAGGGAATTCGTTAACGCGCGGCGGGCGCTGCGGGGTCGCCTTGGCGGTAGGCCGCCGCGGCGATAGCCCCAACTCTACCCGCTTGCGCACACCAAGTTCCTGTGCTTCAATACTCTCTGCCTGGGAAGGAAATGCGCTGTCCGAGGTGTCGCCGGGTGTGGTATAGCCGGATGTGGACATGGTGGCTTCCTGTTCTGCTGAACCTTGCTCACGGTTACGGCGATTATAACACCGAGTTGATCCACGCACAAAGCGCCGCAGCCATAAGCCATGGGCCTTTGTGGGTGCGCCAAGAACTAGTTCAGAAAACTAGTCCATACGTCTAGTTCATCACGTCTAGTTCATCGCCCAGTCTATATCGTCTCGTCTGGAATGCCTAGTTGATGCCGCCTGAGCAAAAGTGCGCAGGACAAGGCGATTTGCCGCCCTGCCCCGTAACGGAGGTCCGCCGCCCCATGAAGCCCAGCGTGAAATTCAGCGCCGGACACAGCGCGTAATGGTTACCGAAAGCTTTGTCCTATCCCTTGCAGAAAGCGTATGGCTCCCCTCGCGCCGCGAAAAGACGCTCGCCTGGATCGCCCATGCCTTCACCGCCACCGGCGCGCTGTGGGCGCTGCTCGCCGTGTTGGCTATCTCCAACCGGCTCTGGCTGGAAGCCTTTATGTGGATGGGCGCCGCCGTAGTGGTCGACGCGTTCGACGGCATGGCGGCGCGACGCATGCGCGTGAAGGCGGTGCTGCCCGAGTTCGACGGCGCGCTGCTTGACAACATCCTCGACTATCTGAATTATGTCTTCGTGCCCGCCTACTTTCTGCTCCAGTCCGACGTGCTGCCGGGGCCTCTACGCGCGGCAGGCGCCGCGCTGATCTTGCTCGTCTCGGCCTATCAGTTTTGCCAAAGCGACGCCAAAACCGAAGACTACTATTTCAAAGGCTTCCCTTCCTATTGGAACATCGTCGTCTTCTATATGTTCGTACTCAACCTCGCGCCGTGGCTCAACCTGGCCCTCGTCGTCGTCTTGAGCATCCTGGTCTTCGTTCCCATCAAATATGTCTACCCATCACGCGCGGTCACGCATCGCCGGCTGACAATGGCCCTAGCCTGCATGTGGGGTTTGATCACAGTCGGGCTGTTCGCGCAATATCCCACGCCGAACCTGTGGCTGGTCGGGGCGTCGCTGCTCTACGTGGCGTACTACTTTGGCTTGAGCCTCTATGCCACACGGCGCACGGCCGCCCAGGGCGAGGGCGAGCCGGACATCCCCGGCGACATGTGAACCAAGTCCGCGCCTAGCCGCGCCAAGCCGTCCACGCCAGCAGCAGCCAGCCTGCGATGAAGGCGACGCCACCGATGGGCGTGATCGCGCCCAGCCAACGCGCACCGCTCAGCACCAGCAGATAGAGGCTGCCCGAAAAGATCACCATGCCGGCGACAAACAGCCAGCCGGCGATCACCGGCAGCCCGGAAGCAGGCCAACGCGTGATGGCGACCGCCACCGCCACCAACGCCAGCGTGTGGAAGAACTGATAGCGCACCGCCGTCTCAAACGTCGCCAACAAAGCCGGCGTCAGGCGCGCCGACAGCGCGTGCGCGCCGAACGCGCCCAACCCCACGCTCATGGCCCCCGACAAGCCCGCCATCACAAAGAACCATCTATCCATCTGCCTGCTCGCTCCTTGTTCTATCAAAGTTCTATCAGATTACGGCACAGGGTAAACGCGGTAGATATTCCCCGTCGCCTGCTCCGCGATCAGCAGGCTGTCCTTGCCCCACGGCAGCAAGTCTTGAGGCCGGCGCAGCCCCTCGATGAACGGGGTGACTGTGCCAACGGCATTGTCGCCTGCCTGCTCGACCTGCACGCGCACGATCACGCCCTCGCCGCGCAAGGCGACGAACAGCTCATCATCCGCCCAGGGCGAGACCGCCACGCTGGTCGGCGCGGCCCGCGGCGCGAACAGCGCCACCGGCGGCCGCGTGCCCAGGCAATGCACCTGTGTCCCGCCATAGTTGAGCGCCGGCTGTTGGTCGCCAAAACACTGGGGCCAGCCGAAATCGGCGCCAGGCGCGACGAGGTTCAGCTCATCGGGCGGCGCGGCGCCGTTGACCACATCGCCGCTGATCTCCGTCACCCACAGCCGTCCCTGCGCGTCAAAGGCATGGCTATAGGCTCCCTTTAGCCCGCCTGCCAATGGCTCCGGCTCAGTCGGGTTGGCGGGGTCCAGCCGCCACAAGGTAGCCGAGCCTGTCAGCGGCTCCGCGCCGAAGCGCGTGCCGCTCGTCTCGAAGAGTACATCGTGTTCGGGCGTGGCGGTCAGCGTGCCGTTGGAGCGCCCGTCAAAAGGCAAGTTGTGCAGCACGGTCTCCGCGGGGCCGGACACACCCTCCTCGTCCAGCGGCACGCGCAGCAGGTCGCGCTTGGCCGCGATCCACAGATAGCCGCCCGCCAACGCCAGGCCCGTCGGCCTCAACAGCCCGTCCACCGCCACGCTGCGCAGCCGGCTCTCGAAGTCGATCACCACCACCTGGCCCGTGCCCGCGTTTTCGTTGCCCGCCATCTGCACCACCCATAGCGTATTGCGCGGCCCTTGCGCCATCTGCATCGGGCCGGACAGCCCCGACACGAGGACTTCGGCGGCATAGCCCGCGGGCAGCTTCAAGCGGGCCGGCAGCTCCCCTGCGTCCGCCAGAGGCGTGGGGCCGTCCAAAGCCGCGGCAGGCGCACAAGCGGCCGCAGGCAACACGCAAACCAGGAGAATCAAGAGAACGACACGCCAATTCATCAGAATTGTCATCACAACTTATTCATCAGAGCAATTTCAACCAAACTTAGGGTTGCGACCCGGTAGCCGTCGGGCGCTGCGGATCCACGATCCACTCGCTCCACGAACCGGCATAGAGCCGGGCATTGCCCAGGCCGGCTGCCGCCAGCGCCAGCAAGTCGTGCGCCGCGGTCACGCCGGAGCCGCAGTAGAAGATAGCCTCCTCGGCAGGAACGCCCTCCAGCAGCACGGTGAAGCGTCTGCGCAGCTCGTCCGCCGGGCGGAAGCGGCCATCCGCCTGCAAATTCTCGGCATAGGGCGCCGAGCGTGCGCCGGGAATATGGCCCGCCACGGGGTCGATGGTCTCGTTCTCGCCGCGATAGCGGTCCGCCCCGCGCGCGTCAAAGAGCGCCAGGCCCGAGGCGTCCAGATCGCGCAATAGCTCTTCGGCGCTCACGACCAGGGCAGGTTGCGGTGTAGGCGTGAAGACGCGCGGGCTGCGCGGCGTCGCCGTCGCCGAGACAAGCCTCCCCTCCGCCTGCCAGGCCGACCAGCCGCCGTCGAGTACGACCACGGCGTCATGCCCCAGCCAGCGCAGCAGCCACCACAGCCTCGCCGCCATGGCGCCGCCGCTGTCGTCATAGGCGACCACCTGCACGCCTTCGTCGATGCCCCAGGCGGAAAATCTCTGCGCCAACACATCGATGTCCGGCAGCGGATGCCGCCCCGTCCTCCCCGCGATCACCGGGCCGGAGAGATCTTCGTCCATGTGCGCATAGAGTGCGCCGGGGATATGTGCGGCCGCGTACTGGCGGCGGCCCAACTCCGTGTCCGCCAAGCTAAAGCGGCAATCGACCACCGCCCAATCGGCGTCTTCATAGCGGGCAGACAATTCGGCTGCGGATATTAGCGCGGTGTATGCCATGGTCATCTCCTGTCCGGTTGCATGGATCGAATGCGGCTTCTCTCTGCCGGTCTTTCTGTGCATGCCATCATTGTGCCTGCCACCATTGTGCCTGTCATGGCCGCGGTTTCCAAACCATCAACGCCGCCGCGCCGATATGATCTATGATCAATACGCGGCGGATCCGGCGGCGTCGTATTTGGCCTCCCTGCCTTCTGGTGGTATCGTGCCGCGCGGAAATTGCCAAACCACCGGCGAAAACGCCACCACTAGAAAGTCGCCCTCATGAAACTCTTTCTCATCCGCCACGGCGAATCTGCTAATAACTTTATGATGCAGGACGGCGGCTATGAACACTACATGCGCAGCCGCCACGTCGACCCGCCGCTGACGGAGCGGGGCGTACAGCAGGCCGAGCGGCTGGCGCAACACGTCGCCGCCCACGCCCACCCGGAACCGACCGAAGGGCAATCGCCCACGCAGCCCAACGCCGGCTACGGCTTCACGCATCTCTATTGCAGCCCCATGCAGCGCGCCTTGCAGACCACGCAGCCCCTCGCCGCCGCGCTGGGCCTTCAACCCGAAGTGTGGGCCGATATCCACGAGCATGGCGGCATCTTTCACGGCAACCCGCGCACGGGCGAAGGCCTGGTCTTCCACCCCGGCATGACGCGCAGCCAGATCGAGCAGCGCTTTCCCGGCTACAGACTGCCCGACGCCATCACCGAGGAAGGCTGGTGGCGCGGCGACTATGAGGACATGCCCGCCTGCTACGCACGGGCCATCCGCACGGCGCGCCGCCTGCGCCAGCGCGCCGAGGAAAACCGGGAGCAGGAGCTGGACGAGGCGCTGGCGCTCGTGTCGCACGGCACCTTCATCGACAGCCTGCTCAAGGCGCTGTTCCACCAGATCCCCGACCGGCGCCTGTTTTACCAGCACTACAACACCGCCATCACCTGCCTCGACTTTATGCGCGACGGCACGCTGATGCTGCGCTACCTCAACCGCACGCAGCACCTACCGCCGGAGTTGATCTCGGTCTAGCTTTGGGTTGGGCGTTCAGTCAAAATCGGCGGGCAAATCGACCGCACAACGTGTCCAAAGAGGCGGCAGCCGCTCTCAGTCCTCTGCCGTGTCGCCATCCGACAGCGCCAGCACGCCGATCGCCTTCCAGCGCTGTTGTTCCGTCTCCCAGTCGCGGCGCAGATCCGCCGGCCCCTCGTCGCTCATCAGCCAGGCCGCGCCCTCGGGGCTACACCGCACTTCCACGCCGTAGAGGTCGGCAGTGCGCTTAGCCGCCTCCACGCGGGCGCGCAGATTTCGCAGCGCCTGCACCGCGGCGAAGATCTCCGCCGCGCCCGCCTGCTCCATCTGCGCCAGGCCGGTCTCCTCATCGGCGCGACCATCTTGTAGACGCAACAACTGCCAGCGCCAGCGTATGGAAGAGGTGTCGCCGTCCTCTACCGCAGCCCATACGTTGAGCGCGAAGTCACACGCCAGGGGCCGGCCTTCTTCAAAAAAGCGCTGGACATCCTTAAAGGCGCGCGTCGGGCGCGCCGGCGGCAGATCATTGCGCGCCCGGCGTCCATATTCCTTACTACTCAGCCGCTCGT
>JBBSBO010000076.1:0-8084 GCA_038251215.1 Caldilineales bacterium | reverse complement strand
GCTGACTTTTGGGCTGGCGGTCTTTACCGGCCTGACGGGCTTTCTGTCTCAAACGAACTGGGATGCACAGTGGATTGCGGTCCAGTCTAAAGATGCCATGAATGCGCTGGGCGTTGGCGCCTTCTTCAATCCGATGGATACGAGTCAGGTTCTAACGCTGCATGTGGTGGTGTTGCCTCTGACGATCGGCGTGTTGGTGGGCATCCACCTTTTCCTCGTGCGGCGTGATAGCCCCGTGCGGCCCTTGCTGGGCGGGGAGGATGGCGACCGATGAGCCAACGATCCGAGGAAAACCTGCGCGGAATTCCCATGAAGCCGTATGATCTGCTACGCGAAGGTCTGATAGTCTTTGCGTTCTTGGCCGTCACCATTGTGGTCTTGGCCGCGATCTTCAGTTCGCCCGATTACCCAAGCGTGCGCGGAGAGGATGTGGCGAAATACCAGCCGATTGCCTACCTAAAGACCGTGGCCAATATTCTGGCCGGAAACAGCAGCGTGGACGGTTACGGCCCGCCCTATACTGCTGACACCGCCAACGCGCAGAGGATTCTGGGAGTCGCCCCAGCAAATTGGTTCGGCGTGACGAGACCGACTGATCCTGCGCAGGATTTTGTGCTCAAGCCCCTCGCCAGAACGGCGGTCCTGAATCAGAATGTAGCCGCGGCGCTGCAAACATACCAGGCAGCCGGTGCGGATCAACAACAGGCCTGGCTGAAAGCCTATCTGGCTGCACTGGAGACGGCGACGGTGAGTAATGGGCAGGTGCCGCTATCCAGCGGAGAGTATGGGCCGGTGGCGACGTTGATGGGCGGCATGCTAGACCTGGGTCGCGCCGGTCTGTTGGAAGGTGCATTGGAGAGCGGCGCGCGTACGCCTTTTACGCTGGATTTCACACGCTCGCTACTGTTTTTTCAGGACGACGTAGACCATGCTGTGGCTGATTCTTTGGATATGTCGGGGGAGCAATGGGGCGTCAGCCATGAGACAGGCCCGTATCCGGGGGCATGGTGGCTGTGGCCGTATACTTTTCTCTACCAAGTGCCGCCCATGTCGACGTCAGACAACGGCGACTTGCAGATCGGCGTGATCATGTTGGCGCTGTTTGCGGCGGCTTTACTGGTCCCGTTTATTCCGCTTGTCAACCGGCTGCCGCGTTGGCTGGGCGTATATAAGCTCATTTGGCGTGACTGGTATCGACGACAGGTATAATGCGCGCACAGATCGGGGGAGATTTGGTGTCACAGAAACTGACCATCACAACGCTATTCGTAGATATCGGCGGCGTGCTGTTGACGAACGGGTGGGATCATGGCCTGCGCCAAAAGGCGGCAAGGACCTTCAGCCTCGACTATGAGGAGTTGAATGAGCGTCATCACTTGACGTTCGACACCTTTGAAGAGGGCAAGCTCGATTTGAATCAGTACTTGAAACGCGTCATATTCTACGAAGAGCGTTCCTTCTCGTTGGAGGAGTTCCGGTCCTTCATGTTCGCACAGTCACAGCCCTACCCCGCTATGATCGATCTCATACGCCAACTCAAGCAGCGCTATAGGCTTCAGATCGCGGCGGTCAGCAATGAAGGGCGCGAACTGACGGTGTACCGCATCGAGCAATTCGGCTTGCGCTCCTTCATCGATTTCTTCATCTCGTCGTGCTTCGTACATCTGCGCAAGCCCGACGAAGATATGTATCACCTCGCCCTCGACATGGCTCAGGCAGTGCCGGAGGAAGTCGTCTATATCGATGACCGCGCCATGTTCGTTGAAGTGGCGCGCGGGCTGGGCATCGAGGGAATTGTCCACAAGGATGTGGGGGCGACGACGGAGGCGCTGGCGCGCTGGGGTTTGCAACTGGACGCCCAATCGGCACAGGGTCATAACAGGGAGACGGCTAAGACAAACGCGAATGGAGAGTAACATGGCAGGCAAAGAGATGGACATCGGCATGGTGGGCCTTGGAGTTATGGGGCGCAATCTGGCTCTGAATATGGCCGACCATGGCTTTGCGGTGGCCGGCTTCGACAAGGATGCGAGCCAGGTCAAGGCGCTGGAGGAAGAAGCCGACAATCGGCCCATCTATGCAGCGCAGACCGTCGAGGAGTTCGTGCAGGCGCTGCGCACCCCGCGCGCCGTGATGATGCTGGTGCCGGCGGGGCCGCCGGTCGACGCAGTCATCGCCGATGTGTTGCCCTATTTGCAAAAGGGCGACCTAATTATCGATGGCGGCAATTCGCACTTCCCCGATACGGACCTGCGCGCCCGCGAGTTGCAGCCGAAGGGCATCGCTTTCTTGGGTGTGGGCATCTCCGGCGGCGAGTGGGGTGCCCGCAACGGCCCGAGCATGATGCCGGGCGGCGAGCGCAGCGCCTACGCGCGCGTGCAGCCGATCTTCGAGGCCAGCGCCGCGCAGATGAACGGCGAGCCATGCGTGGCCTACCTGGGGCCGGGTTCGGCCGGGCACTATGTGAAGATGGTGCATAACGGCATTGAGTACGGGCTGATGCAGCTGATCGCGGAGAGTTACGACCTGATGAAGCGCGGCCTGCACCTAAGCGATGATGAGTTGCATGAGGTCTATGCGGGATGGAACGAGCAGGAGCTGAGCAGCTATCTGCTTGAAATCACGGCCAACATCTTCCTGAGACAGGACCAGAAGGCCGGCAGCCGGCTGATCGACCTCATCCGTGGGGCGGCCAAACAGAAGGGCACCGGCATGTGGTCGGCGCAGGATGCCATGGAGCTTGAAACGCCGACGCCCACGATTGACGTCGCGGTCGCCATGCGCAACTTATCGGCCCTGAGCGAGGAAAGGGCGGCGGTTGCCCAGGCGACGGCTGGGCCGGAGGCGCGTTTCCAGGGTGAGCGCGATGACTTCATCGGTCAGTTGCGCAATGCGCTGTACGCGGCCATGCTCCTGACCTATGCGCAGGGCTTGGCCCAGCTACGGGCTGCGTCGCGTGAATATGATTATCTGCTGGATCTGGAGACCGTGGCGCGCATTTGGCGAGGGGGCTGCATCATTCGCGCCGCTGCGCTGGAACAGATCCGGGCCGCGTACAAAGCTGCGCCGGACTTACCTAACCTTCTGCTGGACCCGAAACTGGGGCAGGAGATCGCATCACGGCAAGGCGATTTGCGCAGCGTGGTGCGCGCTGCGGCGGCGTTGGGTTTGCCCGCGCCGGCGTTTGCTGTTTCGCTGGCCTATTTTGACGGCTACCGCAGCGCATGGCTGCCGGCGAATCTGATCCAGGCGCAGCGCGATTACTTCGGCGCCCATTCGTACGAGCGCATCGATCAGAAAGGGACGTTTCACACGCAATGGACGCGAAAGTAGACGGGCAAACGGACGGGCAAGGAACACAGGGAGCGCTCACGCCAAGCCCGGCGACGATCGTGATCTTCGGCGCGGGCGGCGATTTGACTTGGCGCAAGCTAGGCCCGGCGCTGTACAATCTATTCCTGGACGGATATATGCCGGCTGCGTTTGCGGTGATTGGCGTCGACCTCAAGCAGATGAGCGACGACGACTTTCGTGAACGCCTACGCGATGGCGTTAATCGCTTCTCGCGACGGGGGCAGGCTGTGGCTGAGCGCTGGGCGGAGTTTGCCGGGCATCTCTCGTATTTTCCGGCGGATTTCGACGACCCGAAGACATATACGGCGTTAGCCAAGCGCGCTGCCGATAATCAACGCGCATGGGGCGCGCCGGTCGAACTGGTCTTCTACCAAGCGACGCCGCCCTCCTTGGTCGAGATGATTGTGGGCCATATCGGCGAGGCCAAGCTGGCGCACGACCGCCAACACACGCGCATCGTGCTGGAGAAGCCCTTTGGCCATGACCTTGCTTCGGCGCGGTCAATCAACGCCATGCTGCTGAGCGTTTTCAACGAGTCCCAGATCTATCGCATTGACCATTACTTGGGCAAGGAGACGGTACAGAATATCCTGGCCTTCCGCTTTGCCAATGTGCTCTTCGAGCCTCTCTGGGACCGGCGCTACATCGACCATGTGCAGATCACGGTCGCCGAGCAGGTGGGGGTGGAGCATCGCGGGGCCTACTACGAACACGCGGGCGCGTTGCGGGATATGGTGCAAAATCACCTGCTGCAAATCCTGTGCATGATTGCGATGGAGCCGCCGGTGGCGTTTGAGGCCGACGAGATCCGTGACCGCAAGGTCGATGTGCTGCGGGCGCTGCACTATCACGCGGGAAGTCATCTGAGCCAAGTCGCCGTGCGCGGCCAATATGGCGCGGGCTGGGTGCAGGGCGAGCGGGTGCCTGCCTACCGCGCCGAACCGAGTGTAGACCCCGCCTCGGCGACCGAGACCTTCGCCGCGTTGAAGCTGTTTGTCGACAACTGGCGCTGGCAAGATGTCCCCTTCTATTTGCGCAGCGGGAAACGGCTGCCCTTGCGAGCTTCGCAGGCTTTGATTCAGTTCAAACCTGTGCCGCATCAATCGTTTCCGCGCTCCGCAGTATTGGATTGGCAGCCGAATCGGCTTCTGATTCGCATTCAGCCCGACGAAAGCATCCTCTTTCGCTTTCAGGCGAAACAACCCGGGCCGGTGATGCGCCTGAACCCTGTGGAGATGCGGTTTTCCTACAAGGATACCTTCAAGATCAGCCCGCCGGAAGCCTATGAGACCTTGTTGCTGGACATCATTCTGGGTGATGCTACGCTCTTTATGCGCGCCGACCAGATCGAAGCGGCTTGGTCTGTAGTCATGCCTGTGCTGGACGGTTGGGCGGCCGCGCCGCCCGTTGATTTCCCGAACTACCCGGCGGCGAGCTGGGGGCCGGAGTCTGCCGAAGCGTTGATCGCGCAGGATGGGCGCAGTTGGATCACGCCTGATCTCGGCGAGGCGCAGATTTCCGCTGCGGCGCAGGACGCGGCGCCATCTTAGGCCGAAGAAGGGATAGGCGAACGGTACAGTTGGCTAGACGGCCTGCGATAAGCTTGCCTTAAACTACTGATCAGACGCTGCAAAGGCAAGTCATGTAGGGTAGCGTGTAGACTGATAAATGGTTTCGCTAGGCGCGGTTCAGCGCAACGTTCGCTGCCGGCATGCGAGCCAGCCAGCAGAATTATTCGAGTGTGTCACACGAAGGAGTGAAAAATGGCAAAATCCACTGTAGTCAATCGGCAAGGCAGGCGAGTAGTTGGATTTGACGACCCACCGGTTGCCAGAGCGTTGTTCGGCGAAGTGCGCTGGGCGTGGGTCTGGCTGATTGTGCGTCTGTATGTGGGCTGGGAATGGCTCCATGCGGGTTGGGGCAAGGTGAACAATCCGGCGTGGGTGGGTGACAAAGCTGGCGCGGCGCTGACCGGTTTTGTAAACGGCGCGCTGGCCAAGGCGAGCGGCGAACATCCGGATGTGCAGGGGTGGTATGCGGTTTTTCTGGAAAAGGCCGTCTTGCCCAATGCCGCGCTGTGGAGCTACCTTGTGACGGCAGGAGAGTTCTTGGTTGGACTGGCACTCATCGTGGGGTTGCTGACTGGCATCGCGGCGTTCTTCGGTAGCTTTATGAACATGAACTACCTATTGGCAGGCGCGGTCAGCACGAATCCTATTCTACTCGTCCTGGCGACATTGCTCGTATTGGCATGGAAAACCGCAGGATGGTGGGGGCTAGATCGTTGGGTATTGCCCGCGCTCGGCACGCCGTGGCGGCCCGGCTATGTGTTCACGGAGGGCGAAGCACTAGATCATGTGGGCCCGGGGCCTTCGGGCAATAGCCCCGGCGCCAGCTAGGCAACTGTCTTGTCGACGGAAAGCGCAGGTGCAATGGTGGTTCGCATAGCATAACGGAGCGACGAGCATGTTTACGCAAAATGAGGGGCGTAAGTCCGCGGCAGAAGCCAGTAGTACGGCTACATGGCAGTCGACCGAGCCATCAGGGTCGGGCCAAAGCAGCGCAGCGGGGACTTTTTACTACTTGGCCGATAAAAGCCATGCCATCCCCATGATGCATTTGCTGAGCCGTCAAAAGGATACACGCGTAGCGCAGGGCGAGAGTCCGGCATGTGACTGCGAGCTGACTTGGGGAGAGCAGGGCAGGCAGCTATTCTATGTGAACGAGAACGGGCGCGCGCAGTGACGCCGAACACGGCCCTCGATTCATTCGGGCCGCGTTGGACCTGCGCCCGTCGGCGGCGTGGATAGGTTGAATTGCGGATGAACGGACAAAGAGTCGGGCCGTTAGGCAACTATACGGGCATACAACTGTGGCTGGCTGTGTTTACCTTGGGCCTGGCGCTATGGCTCACGGTCGCCTATTTGGGCTTGATCCTCGAGTTGCTCTGGATTCTCTTTGGCGCTTTGCTGTTCAGCATCGCCATGCGCCCGCCTGCCGACTACCTGCGACGGCGGCACATTCCGGCGGGCCTGGCAGTCATCGCCGTCTACCTTGTCTTGTTCGGCGTGGCGGCGTTGGCGGGCGGCCTGCTGGTTCCACTCGTGCGCGAGGAGGTGGCGCTTCTGCAAACCGATGTGCCTGGACTGACGGCGCGTGCATTTGCCGGCCTCTACCGCGCCGGCTTGAGCCAGTGGCTGCCCTCGTCCGATTCCGTGGCGAGCAACCTTATGCCGCGCCTCAATAGCTTGATCGTGGGGGCGCTGGGCGCGGCGACGGGCGTGACGCGCTTGGCGCTGGATGTACTGGTGGTTCTTGTCCTTGCCTATTTCCTGACGACCGAAGCCGAGGTTGGGCAAAGCTTGCTCGCGCGCTGGCGGCCTTCTGCGCAACGGGTTGAGTTCAGCAAGATAGTCACAGGGATTCACAACCGGCTGGGCCGCTGGATGTGGGCGCAGTTGGCGCTGGCGGCCTTCTTGGCGACCGTGTTGCCGCTGGGGTTGAAGATGCTAGGCGTACCTTTCGCTCTGTCGATCGGGTTGCTTGGGGGTATATTGGAACTGGTTCCGTTCCTGGGCGTAGCGGTAGCGGCAGCTTTGGCAATCGTCAGCGCGCTCACGGTAACGCCTTGGTTGGCGCTGTGGGTGATCCTCTTTTATATTGCCGTCTTTGCGGTGGAGAGTCATGTCTTGGCGCCGGTGGTGTATGGCCGCGTGGTGGGTCTACATGCTGTGGTGGTGTTGCTGGCGCTCTTCATCGGCGCGAAGACGCAGGGACTGATCGGCGCGCTGTTTGCAGTGCCGGTGGCGATTGTGCTTTTGACTGTTGTGCAGGAGCTGCATGTGTACCATCAGGGTCGCGCGGAGGATGAAGATCGCACGCAGAAGTCTCTCGACGAGAGTCAGGCGGCAGCGCCCCGAGGCGCTCGCGGCGAAGACCCCTCCCGCGCGGCCCGCGCATGAGGAAGCGCCGATTCTTCGAGAGGGATTAGGTCTAGTTTCGTCCCTTCTTCTGCACATTCCCCCTGTTTCGCACATACTCCGATGCTTCAATGCCATCAATCCACTTTTGCTATTTGGAACGAAAGGTCCTGCCATGCAATATCTCTCAAAAAGCGCCCGGTTGTTTCTCTTGGCCCTGGTAACGTTGGCGTCCCTTGCGACGATGGGCGCAGCCGCGCAGCCGCAAACGCCTAAGGCCGCACTCGAGCAGTTTTTCCGCAGCGAGGAACTTCAGGCGGATTGGTTCGCCGACGCCTTCCTGGAGCAAGCGTCTTTGACCCAGATCGAGGCTATCCGCAGCCAACTCAGTGCGCAACTGGGCGACTTTCAACGCGTGGAGGGGAAGACAAGCCCCTTCACCGTGGTCTTTGCGCAAGGCAGCGTGATGGCGGATGTGGCGCTGGACGATGCCGGCAAGATCGCAGGACTGCGCTTTAGCCAGGCGCAGCCAACGAGTGCGGCGCAGCCGGTCAGCCCCTTGCAGACGCCGCGTGCAGCCGGCGCGCAGGCGGTGCCTGAGGACGTGACGCCCAAAGCTGCGCTGGAACGGCTCTTCGCCGGCAAATCGATGCAAGAAGCGTGGTTTGGCGATGCCTTCCTCAGCCAGGTCTCCGTAAGCCAACTGGAGACGATCTTGGCGGGCGTGATCGCGCAGGTGGGCGCGTATGTGCGCGTGGAGGGCGACGCCAGCCCGTTCACCGTCGTCTTCGAGAACGGAACCATGCCCGC
>JBBSBO010000075.1:0-8116 GCA_038251215.1 Caldilineales bacterium | reverse complement strand
GCCCTGCCCGACTGGCTGTCCGGGGAGCTGCCGCCGATCGCACAAAACGAGTTGGCCGGCGAACCTTCCGTCTGCCGCTTGATCCGCAAGGAGGACGGGCGCATCGACTGGCAGTTGCCCGCCGCGACCATCGAACGCATGACGCGCGCCTATACGCCCTGGCCCAGCGCCTATAGCGCCTGGCGCGGACAGCCTATTAAGATACTCGAGGCGCGGGTGCGGTCGGGCCAGGCGGAACCGGGGCGGGTGGTCGAAACGGAGGAGGGCCTAGCCGTAGGCACGGGCGGCGGGCTGTTGGAGTTGGTTCGCATCCAGCCCGCGGGCAAGCGCGCCATGGATACGCGCAGCTTCGCCAATGGCGCGCCCGACTTCCTCGGCGCGCGCCTGGGATAGATTGTTCTATTCTTTCTTCAGCCCGCGCGGGTCGGCGGGCAGGGGGACGAACTCGCCCATTGATGCCGGGGCGGAGGGGGCGGGGACGCGTGTGCTGCCGCGCAGCAAGGCATGCAGCAGCAGCCCCAGCGGCGCGCAGATGAGGATGCCCATCAAGAATCCCCAGAGGCCCAGGGCCAAAATCCCGATCATCTGCGCCTGGAGTTGGCCGGGGAAGTCCGCCTGATAGCCGGCTGCAGTAAACAGGCCGGTGACGCCTTGCCCGGCGACGCCCAGATAGGCGTCGAGGCCGGTCATGTTCCAGCCTTGCCCCACCGCGCCGTCGGCAAAGAGGCCGGTCAACAGCAGGCCGATCAAGGCCGGGAAGGCGCTCACGCTGAGGCTGCCGCCGGCATCATCCAGGCGCAGCCAGCCGGTGACGATGAAGGTGACGAACGGCACGGAGGCGCCCGCCAGCAGGCCGATGGCAAACGCTACGCTCGGCTGCACAAACGGCCCGGCGGCCAGTCCCGCCACCACGCCGGCAGCCAAGCCGCGCGCCGTCATGACAGGGTCGCTCTTACCGGTGACAAACCAGGTGTAGAGCAGGGGCACAATCACGCCGCTGGCGGCGAAGAGCATCATGTTGACGCTGCCGCGCATGAGGCCCAGGTCGCCCACGGTGCTCATTTGCAGCGGGTTGGCCCACAGCCAGCCGATAGCGCCCGACATGATCAGCAGGCTGCCGACCACAGCTAAGAGCGGCAGTTGCACCGGCGGCAATTTCTCCGCCTCGACGGGGCGTGCGGGACGGCGCGGCGCCCACACTACCAGCGCCGCCAGGGCCACGCCCGCGGCTACCAGGTGTACCGTACCGGCGCCGCCGAAATCGACAAAGCCATGACCCAGCAGCAGGTTATTGCCCAGGGCGCCCAGCCAGCCGCCGCCGCGCACCCAGTTGCCCGCCAGCGGGTAGATGAAGCCGCCCATCACCAGCGCCAGGATCATCGTGGCGGTGGCAGGCGCGCGCCCGCGCAGCGCGATCACGGGCAGCATGGCTGACAGCACCGCCCACGGCAGATGGGCCAAGAAGAGCGCGTAGGTCAGCGGCGTCATCGAGGCGCCGGACAGGAACCAGCCTTCCAGGCCGGCTACGCCCCACCCGCTGCCCCATTGCGTGGAGAGCGGACTCCACTCCCACACCAGGTTGCGCAGGCCTGCTTGCGGATAGACGAGGCCTACGCCGCCGAATTGTAGGCCGAAGCCTATCGCCCAAAAGGCCGCGCCCGCCAGGCCGATCGCCGCCAAGCCGCCCAGCGCCGCATTCCAGGCGCGCTGCGGCGATAAGCCCGCCACGCCGATCAACAAGAAGCCGGCGGGGACCATCAGCGCCAGGGCCGCGGTGAGCAAGTACCAGTAGGCAGGCGCAGCCAACAGCCCGCCCTCCGCCGCACCCGACGCCACGTCTTGAGCCTGGGCAAAGAGCGCTCTGGGCCACACTACGGCCAACGCACACCCCACGGCAAAGGCAACGATGCGGAGATAGCGAGAAACGGTAAGCTGATCAGGCATATAGGCTTTGTTCCAGGTTGGGGGGGCAAGGTCGGCTGGGGCGCATCGACGGGCGGTCTCCGGTGGTCTAGGCGTGTATCATACCAAATGGCGGGCCAATGCCCAAGTCGTGGTAGACTGTGAAGTTATGGTCGCCCGTAGCTGTGATTCTTCTGCCCGGAACGTTGCACAGACATTGGCTCATATTAGAGCGGCTCACATCAGGGCCGCCTCTCTCGCCTGCGCTGCGGGCCTCACTCATGCCTAGGCGTGTTTCCCTCTTGGAACGCATACGCTTGATTGCCGTGCGACATGGGCAAGCGATCAGCGACGGCGTCGTGTGGCTGGCCGCGCTGCTGTTCTATGCGCGCCGCGCCGGCCCCGGCATCGTCGAGCTGTTCGACGACTCGCTCGAGTTCCAGTTCGTCGCGCCCACCTTCGGCATTGCCCACCCCACAGGCTATCCGCTCTACACTCTCGCCGGCGGCGTGTGGAGCAGGCTGATCTTTCCCTTTGGCAACTGGGCATGGCGCATGAACCTCTTCAGCGCGGCCGCGGCGGCTACGGCGGTGCTGCTGGTCTATCTGGCAGCCGCGCGCCTGGCCGCGGCGGACCCCCGCCGCAGGGATGGATGGGCCGGGCTGGCGGCGGCGTGCGCCTTCGGACTGGGGCCGGTCTGGGTGAGCCAGGCCACCGTGGCGGAAGTCTATGCGCTGCACGGGCTGTTCCTCGCCGCCATCGTCTGGGTGGTCGCCGGGCTGGAGCGGCGCATGGCGTCGGTGGAGACGCGCGACACAGCAAGAAATGCGTTGCCTGTGCGCCGGATCACAGCGCTCTGCCTCCTGATTGGGCTGGGGCTGACGCATCACCGCATGACGGTTCTCGTCCTGCCCGTGCTGCTCGTCTATCTCTTGTGGCGCATCCCCGATTTATGGCGACCGCGGCGGGCGTGGCTGGGCTGGGCTGCGGCGCTGCTGGCGCCGCTGGCGCTCTATGCCTATCTGCCGCTGCGCGCCGCCCTGGGCGTCAGCGACCTTAACGGCAGCTACGTCAACACGCCGGCCGGCTTTTTGGACCATGTGCTGGCGCGGCAATATGTCGCCTTCTTTGCGGAGAACGCGCTCGGCGTGCCCTTCTCCGTTGCGGACGCCGTACGCCTCACCTGGCGGCAAGTGGGGGCAGCGGGCTTTGTCCTGGGGCTGATCGGCCTGGCGCAACTGCGCGACGCGCGCGGGCACGCGGCCAAGGCGTGGGTTTTTGTGCTGCTGGCGTTGCTCACCAACGCCGCCTTCGCCATCGGTTACCAGGTCGCCGACCGTGAGGTCTTCTTTATCCCGGTTTTTCTGTTCTTCGCGCTGTTTGCCGACGGCGGCGTGGGCATGATCCGCCGTCTGCCCATCCGCACCCCGCGTGGGGTGCGGATGGTGCAAGGCGCGCAGATCGTCGCTGTGCTGCTCGTCGCCCTGGGCGTGTTCGGGCGCGGGCCTATTGTGGACCGCAGCCAGAATTGGGATGCGCACACCTACGCGCTGCGTATGGCGCGCGTGCCCTTCCCGCCTGACAGCCGCGTGATTGGGCTGGAGGGCGAGATGACCGCGCTTAAGCTGATGCAGGCGGAGCTTGGCCTGGCGCAGAACGCGCGGCCCATCACCGCCGACGACCCGACGCAGCGCGCCGCCGCCATCGCCGCCGGTGTCGCCGCGGGCGAGCCGGTATTCATCACGCGTGAGCTGCCCGGCATCGAGGAGATGTACAGCTTTTCGGGGATTGGCCCGCTGGTGCGCGTGTGGCCGCGCGGCCAGGCGCAGCCCACGGCGGTGGCTCGTGTGCTGGACATGGAACTTCTGGACGGTCGCGTGCGTCTGCAAGGCGACGCGTTACGCGTGGAGGAGTTGCCCGGCGGACCGCTGCTGGCGTTGACGCTCGGCTGGCTGCCCTCGGAGCCGCTGACGAAAACGCTCAAGGTGTCGCTGCGCCTGGTCGACGCCGCCGGAACGCCGCTGCTCGATGACCAGGGGAGACCGCGCGTGGAGGACCGCTTCCCGCTGCGCCAAGTAGCGCCCAGCACTGCTTGGCTGCCCGGCGAGTGGGTGCGCGACGAGTATGCCATGCCCCTGCCGCAGGACGAGGCCGGCCGCGCGGCCGCTGCGCTGCACGTCATCGTGTACGATGCAGAGAACGTGGCGGAGCTGGCCCGTTTCGAGTTGCCGCTGCCGCCGTGATATCCAGTGAAACCGGCAATTTTGGCAACGTCTGCAAAGCGTGCCATAATTAGGCTTGTGTGCCCGGTCATCTAGGCAAAACAGTGAAGACCGGGTCGGCGCAGATGTGAGGCGCGCCACAGGTCGCCGCCCGCTTGGAGCGGACTTCCGTCGAAAATCGTCTTGTCAATCGTCGTGTTCGTTAGTCCCAATAGTGCAACCCAAACATAGTCTACTGTCAGAAATAGTGAGGGATTTTCACATGCAAACAATTCAGAATTTGCGCATCGTAGGCCGTCTTTCCACCGGTGTCATGCTGGGCGCATTCGTATTGGTGTTCGGCGCGTGCCAGCCTGTCGTCGCCCCCGGCGCGATGGGCGGCGGGACGATTCCCCCCATCGCAGCGACCGTGCAGCCGGAACCGATGCTGGATGTCGAGCCGGCCCAGGCGACGATCAACACGCGCTCGTTGCGCGTGCGTCAAGGCCCCGGCGAGTCCTTCGAGCAGATCGCCAGCGTCAAAGAAGGCGAGACCTACGACGTCACCGGCATGAGTTCGGATGGCGCCTGGGTGCAGCTGGCGATTGAGGAAGCGCCTGAGGGCAACGGCTGGGTCTCCACCGAGATGGTGACGTTGGAAGGCGACATCACCAATATCCCGACGGTTGAGGCGGAAGGCGCCGCGGAAGCGATGACGACGCCCGAGGCGACGGAAGAGGCCATGCCCGAGGCCACTGAGGTCCCCGCCGAGGAAATGACGCCTGAGGCGACCGAAGAGGCCCCCGCTGAAGGAGCCGTCACCCCGCCGCCCGCCGGCTATGCGCTGGTTCAGGCTGTGCCGCCGTTGCGTGTGCGCAACGCCCCGAACGCCGAGGAAGAGAATAAGGTCGGCAATGTGTTCGACGGCGAGATCTACAAGGTGTTGGAAGTGTCGGAAGACGGCCAGTGGGTGCGCATCGACGTGCCTGAGCTTGGCCTGGAAGATGGCGGCTGGGTCGCGGCGGAGTTCGTCGTCCTGGGCGAATAGCCTGCTATACTCGGGAATGTGACCTGCCTCCGGCAGCCATTCCCCGCATCAAGACGCTTTGCGGAGCAGCGTGAGGGAGCGACATTCCTCACGCTGCTCTTTTGTCGTATTCACTTTCGAGGAAGCTGCCGGCTTCCTCGAAGGTGTTACACGCCGATGGCGGGATTGAAAAACAAGAGGGGCGCGCCGTGGAAGAGTTCATTAAGCTGGACCAGTTTCTGAAACTGGCTGACGTGGTGCAGACGGGCGGCGAGGCCAAGCGTCTGATCCAAGCCGGACTCGTCTTTGTCAACGGGCACATCGAAACACGCCGCGGGCGCAAGCTGCACCAGGGCGATGTGGTGATGGTGGAGGATCAGGAGATAGTTGTCGTCGTCGAACCGGACTGAGGCGAGCCGGACTGAGGCCGCCGCGGGGTAAGGCAGGCGGCGGCGTGCGTCAGTCGGCCATGACGACGCCCGGCTCAGCCAGGTGCACGACGGGCGGCTCCGCCGGCGTGGCGGCGAGGGCGATGCCGTCGGCGGCAAGTACAGGTTCGAGCGCGGCGATGGCGCAGGCGACCATGCCGTCATCCGGCTTGCGCGTGGTCAGCTTTTGCAGAGCCAGCCCCGGCGCGATTACGGCGCGCATGAAGGCGCTGTCCAGGTGCGAGGCGCTGAAGCGCAGAATTTCGTAGGAGATGCCCGCTACCACCGGGATGAGCAAGATGCGCGTGATGAAGCGCAGCAACAGCGCCAGCCAGCCTGGCTCCACGCCGGCAAAGGTGAGCGGCGCAAAGAGCACGATGCTGATCACGAGTACGTAGAGCAGAAAGCTGGTGCCGCAGCGCACATGTTGCACGCTGTACTTTTGCACCTCTTCCACCGTGAGCGGCGCGCCCGCCTCGTAGGCGTTGATCGTTTTGTGCTCGGCCCCGTGATAGCCGAAAACGCGGCGAATGTCGGGGATAAAGCTGATGCCCCACAGATAGAGCGTAAACAATACCAGGCGGATGGCGCCCTCGAAGAAGGCATCCACCAGCGCATGGTCGTTAAACATAGAGGCCAGCCAGCGGCTCGCCAGGGTGGGCACGAGGAAGAAGAGCGCCACGGCAAAAGCCAGGCTGCCGGCGAGCGTCGTCCACGCCACAGGGCCGGAGAACTCGACCTTTTCCTCTCCTTCTTCCTGCACGGCGACCTCGGCGCTCCACATCAACGCACGCATGCCCAGGCCGAGCGCGTCCCACAACATGCCGACGCCGCGAATAAACGGCCATTGTCCCCAGTTGCTGGTATAGATGCGCGCCGTCAACGGCTCGGCGTGAATCACGATTTCGTTCTGTGGATTGCGCACGGCGACCGCCAGAGTCTTGCGCCCGCGCATCATCACGCCCTCAATTACCGCCTGCCCGCCATAATAGTGTGTGCTCATAGCCGTGAATTGTACCACCGGGCGCGGCGGATTGACAATCAAAAGTGAATAGAACGCGGATAACACGGATTCAGCGGATTGGCCGCGGATCAAAAGGATAAGACACTGATTTTCCGGATCGGAAGGGATTTTCACAGATCAAGAAAAAGCTCCAGATTTCCTCTGTGTCCCTCTATGAACTTTGTCGTGAATTGCTTTTCTTCGCGTTCTTTGCGCCTTTGCGGTGTGCCTATGCTATGATGC
Organism: Caldilineales bacterium; assembly: GCA_038251215.1. Lineage (GTDB taxonomy): Bacteria > Chloroflexota > Anaerolineae > Caldilineales > Caldilineaceae > JASGTU01. The sequence goes on along the minus strand of JBBSBO010000075.1, from coordinate 1,312 downwards.
CGCAGACATGATCGCCGCGATTACCTTCGACTTCTGGGATACCATCGCCGTCGACGATTCGGATGAGCCGAAGCGCGCAGCGCGCGGGTTGCCCTCCAAAGCGCAGGCGCGCGAGCAGCTCTTCGCCGAGACGATGGCGGCGCGCTACCCGCACATCACGCCGGAGCAGGCCATCACGGCCTACCGCGCGGCGGACGAACGCTTCAAGTATGACTGGCACGAGGACCATCACACGCCCGGCGTGCCCGTGCGCCTCTACTATGCGTACGAGCATCTAGGCCTTGGCCCGCAGCCGGGCAAGTATGCCAGCCTCGTACAGGAAGTGGACGAACTCGTGCGCGAGATCGAAACCATGGAGATCCGCATCCCGCCCGACTTTGCGCCCGGCGTCCACAACACGCTGCAACTCCTGGCGGAGGAGTACAAGCTCGGCATCATCTCGGATACTATCCACACTAACGGGCGCGGCCTGCGCCATCTGCTGCGCCAGAACGGCCTGCTCCAGTATTTCAGCTACTTTGTCTTTTCGGATGAAGTGCATATGGCGAAACCGTCCACCGATGTCTTTCGCCAAGCGGCGCTGGGCTTGGGCTTTCACCCGTCCCAGATCGTGCATGTGGGCGACCGCGAAAGCAACGATGTCGCCGGCCCGCTGGCGGCGGGGATGCGCGCCATCCTCTACACGGGCATCCGCGACCGCGGCTCCGAGCGCTCGCGGGCTGATGCCGTGTGCCGCAGTTACCTGGATCTGCCCTCCGCCATCCGTCACCTGCGATGACGCCTGTCATCGCCTTGGCATAATTGCATGCTTTCTGCCCAAGAAATCTCCGCAAAAAATGACGGCATTGCCCGCGCCGTCGCCGCAATCGCCGCCGAGTACACGACGCGCTTTCGCCCCAGCATTGGTTGGCCGCGCATCGTCGGCCGCGAGGCCGAGTTCCCCGTGGTGGACGCCGCCGGCGAGGCCGCGGATGTGCGCCGCTTGTGGGACGCGCTGATCCGCCAGGGCGACTATGTGGAGAAATACGACAGCGGCGCCGGGCCGCTGGGCGCACGCCTGCTCGTCACCTTGCAGGGCGAGGATCACACCTATGCGCTGGAGGTGGGGCTGGGCACGGTGGAGATCAACACGGCGCCGTGCCGCGATCTCTTCGCCATTGAGCACATCATGCAGGACGCGGTCAGCCGATTGGTGCGCGCTGCGCTTACCTTTGGCTGGCGCGTGCTGGGCTATGGCATCCAGCCACGCAGCGCGCCCTCGCTCGCCATCATGTCGCCCAAGCAGCGCTACCAGAGCCTCTACCGCGCCATG
>JBBSBO010000074.1:0-8235 GCA_038251215.1 Caldilineales bacterium | reverse complement strand
GCGCCGGCGCCTCGACCTCGCCGCCCGGCGTGCCGGCGTCGCCTCTGCCTGCCGGCTCCTCGACCAAGTAGGACGTATAGGGCGTCACGATGCCATATTGCAGACTCAGGTCCACGATGGCGTCGATCAGCTCGGGCTGCGGCCCCGACCGGCGGATCTCATCCAGCAGCACGCCGACCTTGCGCGTCGCCCACAGCCGGGCAATGAACGGTTCGCCGCCGGCCTTCGCCAGCGACTGGCCCGGATAGACATAGCGCACCTTTTCGCCGTTCACCTCGCCCGACACCGTCACCGTAGCTGTTGCGCCCTCGCGATAACGGCCCGTCAGCACGAGCTGTTCGCCGGCGAACAGGTCAGGCAGCGGGAAGGGGTAGACATCGCTCGCCACGACGCCCGCATTAAAGTCAACGGAGACATTGGTCAACACCGGCGTTTGGATCGTGCTGTAGAACTGGCTCACGGCCTCGTCAATCGCCGCATCGGGGCGCACGTAACTGCTGCGCCCGCCCAGTTGCCGGCTGACCGTGTCCAGCAGATCGGTGTTGACGTCGTAGCCCACGCCGAAGGCAAACAGGCGCAGGGCCTTGTTCGCCGGCAAATTCGCCGCGGCATTGCGCACGATTTTGGCGGCATCGGTCTCGCCTTGTGTCGGCAAGCCATCGGTCATGAACAACACGTAGCCGGCGCCGCCCTGCTCGCCCGCCCCTGCATTGAACTGCGCCAGCGCCTCCAACAGCCCGCGGTTGATGTCCGTCGAACCGGAGGCCGCCAAATCATCGATCCAGGCGCGCGCATCGCCGGCGGCTTGCGGCGTCGCCTCCTGTAGAGCATCGCTCCATAGCCGCACCCCCGTGCTGAACGCGATGAGATTGAAGCGGTCGCCTGGATTCAAATGCTCAACGACATATGTGATGGCGTCCTTGGCTTGGGCAAGCTTAGGGCCTTCCATCGAGCCGGACACGTCCAGCGCCACCACAACATCGCGCCGCACCACCTGAGTCTGCGCCGCCTCGACTGTCGGCGCGACCAGCAGCGCGAAATATCCGTCATCCCCCGCAGGCCGATAGCTGAGCAAGTTCAACCCGACCGACTGGTCGCTCTCGCCATAGAAGAGCGTAAACGTGTTTGCCTGCTCTGGTCCGTCCCCGCCGCTGGAAGCGTAGTCGACCGTCGCGTGATGTGCGTCCGGTCGTACAATGCTCACCACGTGCGAGGGGCTGTAGATCACGCGCAGCCCGCCGGCGGAGGCAAGTTCCGTGTGCAGCGATGTCCGCTCCGCCGCCGTGCTCGCCCCCGGCACACGCAGCGGGACGTCGAAGCGTCGCAGTCCGTCTTCGGCTTCCACAACCTGCCCGTATGTAAGTTGGACTGTACGCGTGGCGCCGGGCGGAATCGGAAAAACGCTCGTCTGGAAGAGGCCGCGCCCCAGATACTCCAGCAGCGCCGGGTCGCGCATCTGCCGCACGATTTCCTCATAGATGCGCCGGGCCTGGTCCTGCGGCATCAGCACGCCTTCCAACACCTGTCCGTCCACTGTCATCTGAAAATCGCCCACGGCCGCGTCCGGCGGCAGCGGGAACACATACGTTCCCTCCACCACCTGATTGGAGCGATTATGAAAAACCTGCGTCACCTTGACCTGGGCAAGCGGCCCATCCAACGCAACGTCGACATGGTGCTCGTCAACCGTGATGCCCTCCATCCAGGCGATAGGCGGCATCGGCGGGCGCGGCGGCGGCTCGATGATCACGCCCTGCGCCTGCGCCGCGCCGGGTAGGCACAGTCCAATCAACAGCGCCAGTACGGCCGCAAAAGAGATCGCTCGCTCGACCTTCATCATGCTTTCTCCCTCACTTCATCAGATTTCGTGAAACGGGTCTCCCGACACGGGTTGCTGCCCATGTGACGGAGAGCCGTGCCGTAATGTTCCGGCTAGCTTCCAGCGCCGAATGATCGCAGAGCGACTCGCCGCGTTTATGGGCAATTTGGGAGGATGCGCGGGACCGTAGGCAGCGCGCACACGATTAAATGGAACTTGACAAGCGCTCGAGCGCCGCATATACTTTTGTCAGCTTGCGGGTATGGTTCAATGGTAGAATGAATGCTTCCCAAGCATTAGGTGCGGGTTCGATTCCCGCTACCCGCTCCAATCGCAGCGACGTAGAGAGGCTGCCAACAAAGAGACCGCCCGGGATTGCATGGGCGGTCTCTTTATATCCGAAATACCAACGCTGACGGCTAAGTCTTTCGCTATGCGACTTGACTGCCGCCGTCACCGTTCTGCGCAATACCCGCCGGCGCTTGGCCTGTGTTGTTGCTCTGCGCCATCTGTCTGGCATGCAGCGAGCCGGCGCGTTCGGGCGCTTTCGTGTGCCTGCGCTTTAGCTCGTGCAGCAGCATCAGTGTGCGGCGTCCATTGTCCGGCAAGGACAGTCGCATGGCGTACGCCCTCTGCAGCAGATCCTCCGCCTCGGTAAACGACTGTCTCTGCAACAACAACGCGCCCAGGTTCGCCATCAACATGGCGGAGTAGGGGTCAACCGCCAAGCGCTGGCGCAGCCGTTTCTCGCGCGCTTCCGCCAGCGAATCGCCCTTGAGCACAAAGCCCAGGTCAAAGATGATTTCCGGCAAGATCTCCGGCTCGTAGCGCTCCGCTCGATGGCGTACGATGCAACGCGTTCGCGGAACAATCATATCCAGTTCACGCACCACGCGCACGTTCAACTCGGCGCGCCCCCCTGCCTGTGTCCCTGCCTGTTGCGAGTGGATCTCGATCTCCTCACCCTCGTCAACGACGACGTTCAGCATCTCTTCTTCTTCCTCGCCTTGCCCCAGCAGAGAGACGATGAGCATAGGCTGTTTGCCGTTGTTGCGCACATGCAACACGCCATCCGTCACCTTCGCCTCCAGCCCGGCATAGCCGTCCTCGCCGGCGTGAATGGCGTGGCATTGTCTCTGCGGATATTGCACGTCGAGCAAGGCGACGAAGTCGGGCGAGTACGCCTTGAGTACGCCGACATGCTCATGCACGACGTCGTCTTCCGCCAATTCTACCACGACCTTCTGACCGATCAGCCGCTCCAGCAGCGGGTCATAAGCCCTGCCCACAGAGCCGATCACCGTGACGCCCAGTTGTTTGAGTTGCTTTTCGCCCGTGTCGTTGATATAGCGCCCGGCCGGCTTGCGCAGGCTGCCCACAATCGCGCTCAGCGCATCCGATAGCGAATCGCCCGCCAGCGAGAAGAAATGCTGCGCGCCTCGGCCCATGCGCGCGAACAAAGAGGGGTGCGACGAGCGCTCGATATCCTTCGCACGGCGCAGCTTATCCTCTTCGCTCAGGTCGTCGGCATAGCGGTAGAGCGCCTGTATATGCGCAAATTCGTCGCCATACAACACATAGCTCGACTCGACATGATTGACGTCCTGCACGGTATCGCGATAGCGCAGCTCCAGCCCGGTGGACTCCAACTCCATTTCGCCCCAAATGACCTTGCCGTCGCTGCGCTCCAACGTGACGTGGTAGCCCTCGAAGCACTTCAGGCACACGTCCCGGCGGCGCGTGCGCATGAAGGCCACCGCCAGCGACACAAAGACGATCAGCCCCAGCGTGGCAAGCAAGGTAACGTCAAACACCTGCCCAAACCAACTCATACGCGTGCCTTACCCTTGCCTACTGCGCCGGCTCAATACACTCGGCGCCCTCGTTGAATGGACTGTTCACGCGCGTCGACACGGGCTGCGTACGCATTTCGTCGGCCTCGTAAGGGCGCAGCAAGTGGCGCAGGTTCACCTGTTCGCTTAGCGACGCGTCGCGGCCGTCGCCCAGCCACAGCGCATAGTCAGCCGGCTGCAAAATGACGGGCATGCGGTTGTGCAGCGGCTCCAAGAGATCGTTGGCCTCCGTTGTCAACAGCGTACACGACTCAAGCTCCGAACCATCCGGCCCTTGCCAAGCCTCCCACAGCGCGGCGATGGCGAACGGCCCGCCGTCGCGCAGCGTGATGTAATAGGGCTGCTTCTTGCCACTGGTCTTGCCACTGGTTTTGTCACTATTCTTGCCCCACTCGTAGAAGCCGTCAGCCGGCGCCAGGCAACGCCGCCGCCGGAACGCAGCGCGAAAAGACGGCTTCTCCGCCGCGGTTTCGGACCTAGCGTTGATCAGGCGCTCCCCGATCGACGGGTCCTTTGCCCATGAAGGGATCAACCCCCAAACCACATGCGCCCACTCGCGCGTCTTGCCGTCTTGCCCCAACCGCACCACAGCCACCGGCTGCGTCGGTGCAATGTTGTAGCGCGGCGCCATCAGCGGCAGTTCGGCCAAACCGAACAGCAGCGCCAGCACGCCGGGATCCGTATGGAGTGTATATCGTCCGCACATGGGGGCCATTTTAGCATAGTTCGCCTGCGTGCTCTACCGAGATTTCAACGGCGGCAGCACAATACAGCGCGGTTCATTTTCCCTAGATCGCGTCATTCGCCCGTGACTGCAGGCCATTTCAAAACAATCTCCTGGCGTGTGATATACTACTGCCCGCTTATGCGCAACGCGGCTCGCCAACCTGTGGCCGCTCGCGCCAATCTGCACAGCTATTCGATAGTCAATCCGAAACGTGACGTTCAGCCATGATGCACTTGCCGGCTAATCCAGATAAGGCGCGTCGCACCCACCTGCCGCATGGCGTGGCAGATTACTTCTGGGCCGAGGCGCAGCAGAGGCGACAACTGGAGTCGAGCCTGCTGGACTTGTTTCGAACATGGGGCTACGGCGATGTGATCCCTCCCATGTTCGAGTTCGCCGACATCTACCACGCCCGCGCCGGCCGCGAACTCGAATCGGAAGCGTATCACTTTCTGGATCGCGACGGCAGCACGCTGGCCTTGCGCGCCGACATGACAATCCCGGTGGCCCGCCTGGTCGCCACACGCCTGCACGACTGGCCGATGCCGCAGCGTTTCTGCTATGCGGGCAGCGTCTTTCGCTACACGCAACCCCAGGCCGGTATGCAGCGCGAATTCGCCCAGGCAGGCGTCGAGTTGATCGGCAGCCGCACCCCGCAGGCTGACGCCGAAATCCTGGCCCTGACCGCACGCGCCTTGCATGTTGCCGGCATCGACCGTTTTCAGCTTGTCCTGGGCCAACTGCGCTTCTTCGACGGCTTACTGAGTGCGCTACAGCTCCCGACTGTCAATGCCGCCGCCCTACAGCAGGCTGTCGATCGCAACAGCCAGGCGGATCTGCTCGACTTTCTGCGCGTCACGCCCTTGCAGACGGCGCAGCGTCGCGCCGTGGAGGAGTTGCCTCTCCTCAGCGGACCGGACCTTTCTACCGTGCTTAGCCACGCCGGTCGCGTCTGCCTCAATACTGCCATGCACGAAGCGCTCATCAATCTGCGCGCCGTCTGCGACGACCTCGACGCGCACGGCGAGGCCGATCATCTCTACGTCGACCTCACCGAGATCCACAACCTGGGCTACTACACGGGCATCACCTTCGAGGCGCTCCTGCCCGAACTCGGCTTTGCCGTCGCCGGCGGCGGCAGGTATGACAATCTCGTCGGCACCTTTGGCGCAGCCCAGCCCGCCGTCGGCGTCGCGCTCGCCTGCGAGCGGCTGCTCTTAGCGCGCCGCCGCGCCGCGCCGGAACGAGAAGCAGCCCGCCCTGTCGCGCCCGATGTGTTCTTTGCAGCCGATTGCACACAGCCGGAGCCGGCCATGCGCCTCGTCGAACAGTTGCGCGCACAGGGCCTATCCGTAGTCGTCGACGTGGACCATCTCGCCCCCGACGCTCTGTGTGATCTCGCGCGCCGCCTCGAAGCCCGCTTTTGCGTCTACTGGAGCGGCGAAGGAGCTACCGTGTGGACGCCCCGCCTTGCAGACGCGGCGCCGCGTTTTGTCCCTCGGGATCAACTGTCCCAACTCGCCACGGAACTGCTGCATGAGCTTGCGCCCGCCGACTGATCCGACCCATCCGACAGAGACGCCGGACTTGCCTGGCAGCGCCTTGCCCGACAGCCTGACCGTTGCGCTGCCCAAAGGCCGGCTCAGCGAGCAGACCCTCGCCTGGTTCCGGCACTCCGGCATACCGCTTCCGGCAGCGGATGGCTCAACGGGCGACGACCGCCGCTTGATCCTCGCCAGCGAAGACGGCGCCCTGCGCTATGTCATGGCGAAACCGTCGGATGTCCCCATCTATGTTGAGTATGGCGCCGCCGACGTCGGCATCTGCGGCCTCGATATTCTGCGCGAAGGCGGACGCCACGTCTACGAGCCGCTTTTACTGCCCTTCGGCCATTGTCGGCTGAGCTTGGCGGGACCAGCCGACCTGCTGGACGTCCCCCTGCGCTATGACAGCCAACCGCGCGTGGCGACCAAGTTCCCGCGCCTGACCGAGGAGTTTTTCCGCACGCGCGGCATCAATGCCGAAATCATCACCCTGCACGGATCCGTCGAGCTTGGCCCGCTGGTGGGCCTCGCTGACCTCATCGTCGACCTCGTGGACTCCGGCAACACGCTGCGCGAAAACGGCCTCGTCGAGCTGCGCGTGATTCTCCGCAGTCAGGCCGTTCTGATCGCCAATCGCGCGTCCTACCGTCTCAAGTCGCTGGCAGTCTGCCGGCTGATCGAATCCTTGCGCAACGCCATCGAACAAAGCGAGCAAACCTCCTCATGACCTCAGCCCTCCCTTCGCATATTACAGAATCCGACGTTATCCCCGGCGTCAAACTAGCCCGGCTGCGCGTCTTTGGCGACGACCGCGGCCAGTTCATGGAAATCTTCCGCAAGGACTGGTTTCCCGAGCGCACCTGGGAGATTGTGCAGAGCAATCGCAGCGACAGCAAGGCGGGCGTGCTGCGCGGCCTGCACTTCCACCGCCGCCAAGTCGACTACTGGCACGTGCCGCGCGGCCACATCCGCGCCGCTTTGGCCGACTTGCGCCGCGATTCGCCCGCCTATGGCGCCGTGCAAATAGTCAAATTGAGCGACGACCAGCCCAGCGGCCTCTTCATTCCCGTAGGCGTCGCGCACGGCTTCTATGCCGTCACCGACGCCACGCTCACCTATATCGTTGATAACTACTACGACGGCGGTGACGAAATGGGCGTTGCCTGGGATGACCCCACCCTCCGCATTGCCTGGGGCGCTGGGTCCCCGTTGCTCTCGCAGCGCGATCTTGCCAACCCGCGCCTGCTCGATATCCTGCCCGACGCCCTACAATTCCACGAAGGAGCCTAGCTCAGTGTCCGATAAAATCCGTTTCGGCGTCATTGGCGGCAGCGGCGTCTACCAAATGGAGGCGCTGGAAGATGTGCATGAGGTCACCCTCGACACGCCCTTTGGACCGCCTTCCGACAGCTACATCGTCGGCACGCTGCATGGGCAGGCCGTGGCTTTTCTCGCCCGTCACGGGCGCGGCCACCGCATCAGCCCCTCGCGCCTCAACCAGCGCGCCAACATCTACGGCTTCAAGATGCTGGGCGTCGAGTACCTCATCGGCCTCAGTGCCTGCGGCAGCCTGCGCGAAGAGTTCCGCCCGGGCCATGTCGTCGTGCCGGACCAGCTCTTCGACCGCACAAGCAACCGCGCCCTCTCCTTTTTCGATGACCCCGCGGCGGGCACCGAAGGCCTTGTCGTCCACATCAGTATGGCCGACCCCTTCTGCCCCTACCTCAGCGAAATCTGCTATCAGGCTGTGCGGCGCACGGGCAATGCCGTGCATCGGGGGGGCAACTTCGTCACCATCGAAGGCCCGCGCTTTAGCACGCGCGCGGAAAGCAACGTCTTCCGCAGTTGGGGCATGCACATCATCGGCATGACCACCACCCCAGAGGCGCAACTCGCGCGCGAAGCCGAGATCAGCTATGCCGTGATGGCCCACGTCACCGACTACGACGTATGGCACGCGACCGAAGAAGCCGTGACGGTCGACGCCGTGATTCGCGTCCTCCTGCACAACGCCGACGTGGCCAAACGCGCAGTGTCGAATGCCATCCTGGCGCTCGTCAACGTCGGACCCAGCCCGCAAGCGCACGCGCTGGCAGACGCCATCATCACCGATCGCGACCACGTGCCCCAGCCCGCTATCAACAACTTGCGCCAGATTGTGGGCAAGTACTTCAACGCCGTCGACGCGTAGCGCGCAACCACGCCGACACGTTGCGGCTCCACAGGCGCGCCGACGAATTTTGCAAGGCGACACGGCCTGGCGTATAATGGTAGAGTTGACAGCATGGGATG
>JBBSBO010000073.1:0-8289 GCA_038251215.1 Caldilineales bacterium | reverse complement strand
TTCCGGATCGCCTCCCGGTTGTTTGAAGATGGAAGAGTCCGGCTCATCCACATGCCAGCCGCTGGGGTAGTTGAAGCTTAGATGCCAATAGGAACTGGTAAACGTCTGATCGAGAACAAGAGCGGCATTTTTGTCGGACACGGCGCCGGCCTGTTCGGCCCCGCTCCGGATCAGCGGGAGATACATTTCGCCGGACGACGGTTCGTTCAAATTGGCAGGGTCGGCAGGCTGATCCCGGGCAAGAATCGCGTCAACAGGGATAGCCAAGAGGACCACTAAGAGCGAAACGAACAACAAAACAACACGAGACTTGTTCATTGTTCGCTTGCCTTTCTGCTGGAGGGCTGCTAAAACGGCAGGGTGTCACGCGACAATATTCTGTTGTCTGTTGTCCGAAAGGGCGGCGACTGACGAAGTTCACACTCCACAGTATACGCTACGCGCGACTGTGAATCAACCATCATTGGTTTCCTCGCAGGGCTTCTCAAAAGTCGGGCAGGAAAAAAGGGAGAGATGCAAAAAGCTCCTTTGACTGGTAAATTGGAGGTGTTGAATCAACCAATAACCAAGCAAAGGAGCTTACGATGGACTGTAGCACAGTGTGCTCGGAAGCGTCACATGGCGATATGGCCTCGTCACGCATCGGAGATTTGGAGCAGGCGCTGAAGGCGGTGACGGATTCTCGCGCCAAACGAGGACGGCGCTACGAAGCGGCGACGGTGTTAACGGTGATGGTGTTGGCGAAGATGGCGGGAGAACAGACTTGGAGCGGCATTGCGCAGTGGGTGCGGCTGCGCTTGGTGTGGCTGCAAGAGGCGGTGGCGCTGCCCAAAGCGCCGTGCGCCAATAGCTACCGCTACATTTGTGAGCATATCGATGCGGTGGAGTTGAACGCTAAGGTGGCGATGTTTCTGAGCGAAGGCCAAGGCGGGGCGGTCGAGCCTATATGCGCCCCGGCTGCCTGTCCTACAGTTCAGGCGCCGGAGTTGCGTCATTTGGCCTGTGACGGCAAGGAATTGCGCGGTTCGCATCGCATGGTGCAGGGTCAAGAGCAGGCCGCCCAGCAGGTGTTCGGCATCTACAATGTCAGTGCAGGCTATATGGAGGCGCTGGTTCCGATTGCCGGCAAGGGGTATGAGCCGGCAGCCTTCCGTCAATGGCTCAAAGGGCAAGCGCTGCAAGGGACCTTGGTGACAGCCGACGCCTTGCATACACAGACCGTGGTGTGCCGCGAGATCCGGCGCAGCGGCGGCGATTACTTGTTGATTGCCAAACGCAATCAACTTTCTCTCTACAACGACATCCATTTCTGCTTTGGCCAACCACCCGACTACTGGTTTCCCGAACGTCACGCACGGAGCGTCGAGAAAGGTCATGGCCGTCACGAAGTGCGCTCGATTCGCGTCAGCAGCGAACTCAACGCTTATCTCGGCGACTGCTGGCCGGATGTCCAGCAAGTGTTCCAAATCGAACGGCGCATCACACGCCGCGGCAAACCCGCCTACGAAGTCGTGTGTGGTCTCACTAGCCTTCCGCGTGAAGCCGCTACAGCCGAGCAACTGCTCCACTGGGTGCGCCAACACTGGCAGATTGAGAACCGCAACCATTGGCGACGTGATGCCACGTTGGGCGAAGACCGCACCAAAACGGCCTCCAAGCAGGCCGCCTTAGTCATTGCGGCACTCAATAACGCCATCCTTGGCTTGCTCGATAGAAGCGGTGTTCACAACGTACGCAGCGCTATGCGCACCTTCGCCGCTTGCCCGGATCAGGCTCTCGCCCTGATCCGCTCTTCACCTTGACTTTTGAGAAGCCCTGCCGCCGCGCCGAGCGGTATTGCGGCGGATGCGATTGTCCTGGAGGACGTCCGCCGACCATCCGCCAATATGGATTCCACCTCCCGATCCGTCATACGTTAGGCCGTTGACATAGCGATCAAAAGCGGTGTTATCCTCGATGTCATTGTCGATGAGCTGCGCACCCACATCGTGGCCGGCGTTGCCCAGAGCTACCCCGCCGCCCTGAAAGGCGCGATTATTCGCGATGACGTTGGACTGCAGCCGGGCGGGACTGTTGATGAGCCTCATGCCGCCGCCAAAGCCGTTTTCGCCTGTTGTATTGGCGTAGATCCGGTTGCTCAAGATATTGGCGGAGCTATTGAGCACGCCAATCCCTCCACCCCAATTCTCGGCGCGGTTGTTGTAGATTCGGTTGTAGCGCAAAGTGACCGCTGCCGTGTCGATATAGACCCCGCCTCCGACATCCGCAAGGCCGTTCGTCAACTGCAAGTACTCGATCACCGGCGAAATCGCACCGGTGATGAAGAGCACGCGCCCCTGATTTTGCGCGTCGAGGATCGTCTTGTTGTGTGCAGAGTCATGCGCCCAGCTTACGGGGTCATAGCCCCACGCACGATAACTTCCTTGCTAAGGTATAGCGCTTGCGATGCGCCGTGGCTCGCACTCACGCCGCGATAGGCGCCAGCAGCCACACGGATCTCGTCACCGGCGCCGGCTGCGTCCACGGCAAGTTGCACAGTCGCGTAGCACGGACTTTTGCCGCCGCACTTTCCCGCGGGCGCCACATAACGGACGGCTGCTGTGGATTGGGCCGCACTTGTCCCGGTTAGCGCACAAAGCAGTACCGTCAACAGCAACCCGTCAAGTAGGATGCTGCCGAAGACACGAAGAAATCCCCCACGCATGGCGAACCTCCGATTTTGGTGAGCAGATGGGTAGGTGAGTATAGGGCCGGAACTAGCCGTTCAATCCTGCCGGAGAACTACGGAGGGCAGGGAAAGCATGAGCGCGCTGCAAATACCAGGAGGCAGTGAAAGATTCGCCACGACAACGCCATTGTCAAGTTCAACATTGTCAAGTTTGGCATGGTCGCTACGAATACGGCTGATGCAGCTGGAGCATTGACTGCTGCGTTCCAGGAGGAAGACCCGTCACACCTAAACTATAACCCCGTGTCGATTACGTGTCAACGAGTCTGCGAACTCGCTGAATTCAGCTGGACTCCTCACCCACACAGGAGCCGCATCAACTCAAGCGCAACGCGCAAGAGGGAGGACGGCTCACGGATCGGATGAGGGGGCAGAGATAGGTTCGACGAAACGTTGCCCTCGCAAGACAATTGGCGCGCACGCGCTATGCCTGTACAATAGCCTGTACAGTATACGCAGAGCGCCATAAGCCTTCTCACCTACGCTAAGGCATCACCCTGCCATGAACCCGATTTCTGAGTTTCTCGTCGATCACATCATTGCCGTGTTCTTCCTGTATGGGCTGGCCTTCTTCACATTGGGGCTGGCGCTGCTCTTTGCCGCGCGACGGCGCTCCGAATTCCGCTTCGCCGCGGCCGTAACGCCGCTGGCCCTGTTTGGCCTGCTGCACGGCGCGCACGAATGGATTGAGATGTTCCAGAAGATGGCGGCGGCGCAAGGCGCGCCCGGCCCCAGCGCAGGCGCAGAGTGGCTGCGCACCGCCATCCTGGCGACCTCGTTCGTCATGCTCCAGATTTTTGCCATCCTGCTGCTGGCTCCTGCCCAGCGCGGCCGGGTGCGTTTTTGGCCCGCCGCTGCGCTGGCGATGGCGTGGGCGACCACGACGGCCCTGATTGTCCGACTCTACGGTTTGGACGCCGGCGCCGCCGCCCACGCGGCGGATGCGCTGGCGCGTTACCTGTTGGGCATCCCCGGCGCGGTGATGGCGGCCTGGGCGTTGATGGCGCAGCAGCGCCACTTTCGCGCGGCGGGCATGCCGCAGTTTGGCCGCGACCTGGTGTGGTGCGCGGCGGCGCTGCTGCTCTACGGCTTGGTGGGCCAAGCTTTCATCGGCGAGGGCGCGCTGCCTTTTCCCATCGCCCTCAGCAACGCCAACTTCCTGCGCTGGTTTGGGATCCCCGTACAGGTGCTGCGCGCTGCGGCTGCCGCCATCCTCACGGCTTATATGATACGCGTGCTGCAAGCCTTTGAGGTGGAGGAACGACGGCGGCTGGAAGAGGCCAATCAGGCCAAGCTGGAGGCCGAGCGCCGCGCCCGCCGGCAGGCGCTCGAGCTGAACGAAGAATTGCGTCTGGCCGCGCATAAACTTTCGCTGCTCCTGGACATTGCCAACTTGCTCGATGCGCCGCTGGACTGGCAAGAACGCCTGCGCCAGGCGCTGGACCAGATTGTGAAGATGTTGAGCTTCGCCGATGCCGGGCTGATCCTCTTTGCCCAGCAGGACAGTGCGCCCTTGCATGTAGCCGCGTCCGCGTTCAGTGGCGCAGGCAAATCCGCCGCCAATGGCGCAGGTTCGAGCGATGATCTTGACGGAGAGAGTCGCGACCAGGCCGTTGCCCTCGGCGAGCGCGCCATTGCCGAAAGCGCGGCCCTCTGCCTGCACGCCGACGGGCATGTGATCCGCTTTACGCTGCACGAGACGCAGCAACCCGACGAGTGCCGCGCTTACCCCAGCCCCACGCGCATCATGGCGCTGCCGCTGCTTTCCGGCGGACAGGCGTTGGGCAGCCTGGTGTTGCTGCACACCGCAGTCGATCCGTATCAGCTGTCGATGGCGGATTTGAATTTGGTCTCCGGTATTGCCCAGCAGCTGGGCGCATCGGTGGAGAACGCCCGGCTGCATCAAGAAGCGCGCGCCCGCGAGCAGATGTTGGCCGCGCTGCTACACAGCGTCGTCGAGGCGCAGGAATCCGAACGCCAGCGCATCGCGCGCGAACTGCACGACGCCACCGGCCAATCGCTCACCGCGGTGGCGCTGGGCCTGCGCGGGGTCGAAATGCAACTGGGCGTGGCCCCGCACGAGCTTGCGCCGCAGCAGATGGCGCAAATCCGGCAACAATTGCAGGAGCTACAGACGTTCAGCACCGGCGCGCTGCGCGAGTTGCGCCAGGTGATCGCCGACTTGCGCCCGCCGCAGTTGGATGACCTGGGCCTAGCCGCAGCCATGCGCTGGTACATTCGCGCCTACGAACAGCGCCGCAACCTGGAGGTCCGCCTCGAGACGGAAGGCGACGAAAGCCACCTCTCGGCGGAGTTCAAGACCGTTCTCTTCCGCATCATGCAAGAAGCGCTGACCAACGTCGCCAAACACGCCCGCGCCCGCACGGCCGCAGTGCGCCTGGCGATCACGCCCGCAGAGGTGCGCCTGAGCGTCGAGGACGATGGGCAGGGTTTCGACCCCGTACAACTGGCGCGCGATGTCGCCGCGCCGCAAGGCTGGGGACTCGTGGGCATTCGCGAACGGGCGATCCTGTTAGGCGGGCAGTGTACCGTGGATTCCGCCCTGGGGCGCGGCACGGCCATCCACATCCGCGCGCCGCTGCCCGCGCCCAGCCCACGAAAAAAGCCGCTGGAGGAGCAACTGCTATGAGCGAAGCGCCAGGTGAAACGCTGCGTCTGCTTCTGGTCGACGACCATGCCATCGTGCGCGCCGGGCTGCGCATGTTGTTTCAGGCCGAACCGGACATGCTCATCGTCGGCGAGGCGAACAACGGGGCCGAAGCTGTGGCCGCGGTGCGCGACCTCAAACCGGACGTGGTGCTGATGGACGTCGCCATGCCCGGCATGAACGGCATCGAGGCCACGCGCCAGATCCGCCAAGCCTACCCCGCCACCGCCGTGCTGGCCCTAACCATGCACGAGGACGAGCAATACTTCTTCGAGATGATCAACGCCGGCGCCGCGGGATATATCCCCAAGCGGGCCGCGCCCGACGACCTGGTCGCCGCGATCCGCGCCGTCGCCCAGGGGCATATCTTCCTGCACGCCTCGCTGGCGCGTTTCCTGCTGCACGAAGTGAGCGAGCGTCGCCAACAGCAGGAAGGGGTCGCGCTTACCCCGCGCGAGTCCCAGGTGCTGACGCTGATTGCCGAGGGCTTGACCAGCCGCGAGATCGCCGAGGAGCTGGTGATCAGCGTCAAGACCGTCGAGCGCCACCGCGAGAACATCATGGGCAAGCTGGACATGCACAACCGCGTCGAACTGGTGAAATACGCCATCGCCAGGGGTCTGCTCGCCGATAGTCCATAGCCCGCTCCGTAACCCCCTAGGTTCGGATAGGACACTGATGAACCCGATTTTAATCGATCTCCGCAGATGATCTGTGGAGATCTTCAGTTTCGGTGAAGATCTCCCTCCCGTCTTTCCTCGTGAAGGCTACCCGTCCATAAATGGGGCGTATCCCCCACAGAGATGGGGAATACGCCCGATGCGCCGCCCCTTCGCCTGCGCGATACTGGCAGGCGAACCCTCGCGCGTCCGCTAAGCGCACACGGAAAGGAAGACCTATGAGGTGGTTAAACGATGTTGCCGTGTTGTCCGGTCTTTTTGTGTTGCGTTTGGGCATCCCGCTGGCGATCATGATCCTGATCTCGTGGGGCCTGGGACGGCTCGACCGTCGCTGGCAGGCCGAGGCGGAGGCCCAGCGACTTTTGGCAGCTCTCCCCACAGCGACCGGCGCAGCCGACGCTAAGGACGGCGTCGCACGCCGCCCCTGCTGGCTCTTCCGCGATTGCGCTGAGGAGCGCCGCGGCGCCTGCGCCGCCGGCAAAGAGCAAAGCCTGCCCTGCTGGATGGTGCGCCTGCGCGTCGAAGGACGGCTGCCGGCGACCTGCCCCGGCTGCGCCCTCTTCCGCGCCACCAACCCGACCCAGTCCGCCGTCGCGTGATTTCGCTGTTCTCCCTTGCTTGTCGATTGATCTGCCTGCCGAACCGCACTACAGAACCTCGAAGGAGACTCTCATGCCATTTACCAGCTTGCTGCTGATTGCGGCCGTCATGTTTGGGTTGGCCGTCCTCCGTTTCGGCGTCCCGGCGCTATTGACCTGGGCCGTGAGCCGTCTGCTCGGCGCTTTCGCCCACCCCGCCGCTTGACCGCGGCGCCCAATCGCGCGTGGAAGGATAACCTCATGACCTTACGAACCCTGGATGCTATCACGTGGCGGCGGATCTGTTTGCTGTGCGCCGCCGGCTTGCTCGCCTGCCTAGCCCTCGCGCTCCCTTCAACGGCGTGGGCGCAGGTCGAGCCGCAAAATCAGGAGGGCTGCGGCTGCCATTCTGCCGAAACGGAGGCCTGGGAGCAGTCGCCGCACGGCCAACCGGGCGTCGATGGCTTGCCCGCGGCCACGTGCGAAGGCTGCCACGGCCCCTACGTGCGCAGTCACCCCGACGACGGCGTGATGGCGCTGTCCGTCGATTCCGATAGCTGCGTCGCGTGCCACGCCGATACCGCCAACCAGTGGCAAGGCAGCATGCACGCTGGGGCCGGCGTACAGTGCATCGGCTGCCACCTTTCGCATTCGCAGACGCTGCGCCTGTCGGACGAGACGCTCTGTCTCTCCTGCCATCGCGATGATGTGGAGAGCGGCTTCCATCTGGCGCATCGTCTGGGCGACGTAGGCTGTACAGACTGCCATCTCTCACCGCCGGACGAGGCTTCGGTCGCGACGACGATGAGCGGGGCCACCGTGGTTACCATCGCCGCGCCCAACCATGACTTTGCCGCCATCTCCGGCGATAAGTGCGTGGACTGCCACGCGCAGCGCCTCGACGGCGACCAGGCGATCAACAGCTCGGTGAAGATGCTCGTGTCTTCCGATGGAGCCAATCCCGATGGGGTCAATGCCGCAAACAGTGCGCCGCAATTGACCGCCAAACTGAAGACCGTGGAATCCGAAAAGCGCTCGCTAGTCGCCACGTCGGTGATGGCGCTGGGCCTGGGCATCGGCATCGGCGGCGTGATGGGCATGATCCTCGTGCTGGCTGCCGGCTATATCACGCAGAAGAGGTCAAGCACATGACCCGCCACACGGATGCGACTCCAAACCAGGCTGCGCTGACGCGACGCGCTTTTCTCAGGAAGATCGGAGCCGGGGTGGCGGCGCTGATGGCCGCCGAAGCGCTGGCGGCAACCCCTCGCCACGCATTGGCCAATCAAGCGGCGCCGGCGGACACGCCCGCCGTGCTCATCGACCTCACGCGCTGCATCGGCTGCAACTCCTGCGCACTCGCCTGTAAGGTGGCGAACGACCTGCCGGAGCCTGCCATCGCTCCTAGCGGCTTGAGCAGCGACGCCTACACCTTCGTCTCCGCCTCGACCGTCCACAACGCTGCCGGCGAAACCGTCACCCGTTATGCGAAGCGCCAGTGCATGCACTGCCTCAACCCGGCCTGCGTGTCGGCCTGCCCGGCTGCGGCCATGCACGTCAGCGCCGAGGGTGCGGTAGTCTATCGCGCGGAGCGCTGTCTCGGCTGCCGCTATTGTCAGGTAGCGTGCCCCTTCG
>JBBSBO010000072.1:0-8291 GCA_038251215.1 Caldilineales bacterium | reverse complement strand
CCGGCGCAAAGCACGGAAGCCAAGATTGGCCCGTATGAGTTGCAGGACTTCAATTTGTACTATATCTCGCGCTTCGGCTTTCGTCCCAGCAAGGTGGCTTTCCTGAGCCGCCATGCCTGGGGCGAGGCGGATGAAGGCGCGTGGCCGCATCTGCTGCCGGAGGCCAAGCGGCACGAGTACACGCTGGCAGAGATCAAACACTGGCTGGATGTATTTCTTTATCGCTTCTTTCAAATCAGCCAGTTCAAGCGTTCGGCGCTGCCCAACGGCCCCAAGGTTGGCTCGGGCGGTTCACTGTCGCCGCGTGGCGACTGGCGCGCGCCGAGCGATGCGGAGGCGACCGTGTGGCTCGAGGAGCTTCGGCAGAACGTACCGGACTAAGCCCTACCAGTAACTTATCAGAACGTACCAGGCGAAGGAGAGAGCAATGGAAACACGTAAGTTAGGACGCAGCGGGATTATCGTCAGCGCATTGGGCATGGGCTGCTGGGCGATTGGCGGACCCTTTTGGCGGGACGGCACGCCGTCGGGCTGGGGCGAGGTGAACGATAGTGCCTCGATGGAAGCGCTGGAACGCGGGCTGGACTTGGGCGTGACTTTCTTCGATACGGCGGATGTGTATGGTTGCGGACACAGCGAGCGCCTGGTAGGCCAGGTGATGGCCTCGCGGCGGCAAGATGTAGTGATCGCCACCAAGTTCGGCAATGTCTTCGACGAGCAGACCAAGCAGATCGTGGGCGCTAGCGGTGAACCGGATTTCATCCGCCGGGCGTGCGAGGCCAGCTTGCGCCGGCTGAACACGGACTACATCGACTTGTATCAATTCCACAAGGGCGATTATCCGTTGCAACGGGCCGACGAGGTGGTGGAGACGCTGGAACGGCTGGTCGATGAGGGCAAGATACGCGCGTATGGTTGGAGCACGGATGACCCGGAGCGAGCCAGGGCCTTCGCCCGCGGTGAACACTGCGCCGCCATCCAGCAGCGGCTGAATCTGTTTGAGGGCAGCGACGCAACGTTGGCGGTGTGTGAAGAGGAGAACCTGGCAAGCGTCAACCGCGGGCCGCTGGCGATGGGCATGTTGACCGGCAAATTCAGCGCCGATTCGACTCTGCCCGCCGACGATGTGCGCCACGACTGGGACTTCCGCCAGGGCGCCCAGGCCGAGCGTCTGAAGATGCTGGGCGAGCTGCGCGAGGTGCTGACTGCCGGCGGACGTACGCTTGGGCAAGGCGCGTTGAGCTGGTTGTGGGCGCGCAGCGCGGCGACTGTGCCGATCCCCGGCTTCAAGACCGCGGCGCAGGTGGAGGAAAATGCCGGCGCCCTGGCCTACGCCCCCTTGTCGGAGGCGCAGATGGCGGAGGTGGAGGATCTGGTGCGCGGGCGGGCCAATGCCGGCTAGCGCCGTCTACCTGATCAACGTCACCGGGCGCGATAGGCCGGGCCTCGTTTCGACGGTGACCGGCGTGCTGGCGCAGTTCAATGTCAACGTATTGGACATTGGGCAGGCTGTCATCCATGAGCACATCTCACTGGGCATTCTGGCGGAGATCCCGCGCGACCAGGCGGCTGCCGACGTGATGAAGGAGTTGCTGCTCGTGGCGCACGACCTGGACATCCAGGTGCGTTTTACGCCTGTATCCGGCGAGCAGTATGAGCGCTGGGTGGGCGAACAGGGCAAGGAACGGCGCATCATCACCATGATCGGGCGCACGCTGACCGCGGCGCAGACATCGGCTGTAGCCTCGGCCTGCGCCGCGTATGGACTGAACATCGACGTGATCACGCGCTTGTCCGGGCGAGTTTCGCTGGCGCATCCCGAGATCCACCCGGCGGCGTGCGTGCAGTTTTCGGTCAGCGGCAATCTCGCCGACGAGCACGATATGCGCCGGCGGTTGATGGGCATTGCCCAGCAGACGGGCATGGATATTTCCTTTCATATGGACGATATCTATCGCCGCAACCGGCGTTTGGTGGTGTTTGACATGGACTCCACGCTGATCCAGGTGGAGGTGATCGACATGTTGGCGCAGCGAGCGGGCGTTGGCCCGCTGGTGGCGGGCATTACGGAAGCCGCCATGCGCGGCGAGCTTGACTTCACGCAAAGCCTGCGACAGCGGGTGGCCTTGCTGGCGGGGCTGGACGAGGCGGCGCTGGCGGAGATCGCCGAGACGTTGCCGCTGACGGAAGGGGCCGAACGCGTGGTGGGCACGCTCAAGCGATTGGGCTATAAGACGGGCATCCTGTCGGGCGGATTCGACTATTTTGGCAGGCATCTGCAAGCCAAACTTGGCATCGACTATATGTATGCCAACCAACTCGAAATTGCCGGCGGGCGTTTGACGGGCCGCGTGGTGGGCGAGGTGGTGGACGGCGCACGCAAGGCCGCGCTCTTGCAGGAGATCGCCCAGGCGGAGGGCTTGTCGCTGGAACAGACGATTGCTGTGGGCGACGGCGCCAACGACTTGCCGATGCTCTCCGTCGCCGGCCTGGGCGTGGCCTTCCACGCTAAGCCGATTGTGCGCGCGCAGGCCGAGCGCGCCATCTCCAGCGTAGGGCTGGACGGGTTGCTCTTTCTGATCGGCGTGCGCGAGCGCGAGGTGCGCCAGACGCTGGGAGAGGCGCAAACGCTCTAAACCAATCGCACGCTGGGAATGTAGCGGTTCATTCCAGCATGGAGCTAGCAGACCGGGTTTCTTCTGCAATTTCACTTTGCGATCAGTTTAGGTTGTGCGGTTGTTGCGGCAGTGGAACGAGCCGCTAGCGCCGAGTGGTGTTCAGTGGGATCAACGTTCTCGCAGAAGAAACATGCTAAAGTAAAGACGGAGGCAATGGGCAATGGAAAACAGCCGTAAGCGTTATGCGATCGTCGGTACGGGCGGGCGGGCCGACATGTATATTGACGCCATTACAGATGCGTTCGCCGCGTCGTCTGAGTTGGTGGGCATGTGCGACCTCAGTCAGACGCGCATGGACTGGTATAACGAGCAGATCGCCGAGCGCGTAGACGGCGCGCCTGTGCCGACGTATTTGGCCGGCGACTTCGAGAAGATGATTCGCGAGACCACGCCGAATGTGGTGATCGTCACGACGATGGACTCGATGCACCATCACTACATCATACGCGCCATGGAGATGGGCTGCGATGCCATCAGCGAAAAGCCGATGACGATCGACGGCCAAAAGACGCGCGCCATCCTCGACGCGATTGAGCGGACGGGTCGTCAGCTGCGCGTCACGTTCAACTATCGCTACGCGCCGCTGAGCACGAAGGTGCGCGAGCTGATCATGCAGGGCGTGGTGGGCAAGCCGCTGCATATCAACTTCCAGTGGGTGCTGGACACCTACCATGGGGCCGACTACTTCCGCCGCTGGCACCGCGAGAAGGACAAGTCGGGCGGGCTGCTGGTACATAAGGCTACGCATCACTTTGACCTGGTGAACTGGTGGATCGCGTCGCAGCCGGAGACCGTCTTCGCCTTGGGCGACCTCAAATTCTATGGCAAAGAGAACGCGGCGGCGCGCGGCGAGTCCTACGGCTACAGCCGCTACACAGGCGTGCCCGAGGCCGCCAACGATCCTTTTGCGTTGCGACTGGACGAAAACGAAGTGCTGACTGCCCTCTATCTCAATGCTGAGGACGAGACCGGCTACCTGCGCGATCGCAATGTGTTCGGCGAGCCGATCACGATTGAGGATACGATGAGCCTCACGGCGCGCTATCGCAACGGCGCCCTGCTGACGTACTCGTTGATCTGCTACAGCCCGTGGGAGGGCTATCGCATTGCCATCACCGGCGACAAGGGTCGGCTGGAGGTGGAGTTGGTGGAACAGGTAGGCCGGACCTTCGTCGCCGGGCAGGAGCAGACGCTGGAAAACCAGTTTGCGGACGCCGACACCCTCGAACGCTTTGGCGGCAAGCATATTTGGGTCTACCCCATGTTCGGCACGCCCTACGAGGTCGCTATTCCGGAGACGACGGGCGGCGGTCACGGCGGCGGCGACCGCGTGATGCTGGAGCAGATCTTCTCGCCTACGCCGCCGGAGGATCCGTTCAGGCGCGCGGCCTCGCATATCGACGGCGCGGCGTCGATCCTAATGGGCATTGCCGCCAACATGTCGATGGCGGAAAAGCGCCCCGTAGATGTCGAAGAGATTGTGCGCCTGCCGCAGAATCAGGGCTGATGGGTCGTCGCGACCGCCCCTGGGCGACATAGGCGACAGAAGAAGCGGCATCAATTTAGTGTGTTCATGGCGCGTTTGCCATGCGCGATATATACCAACAGATAGAAGGGATTCGATATGCGTACACGAACAGGCGGGTATCCGATCGGCTTCCGCCGCGGCGGCGGCGAGTGGCAGTCTGATTTGGGCAACCTGGTAAAGTGGGCTGCGGAGAATGAGTTGGAAGTAATCGACCTGCGGCGGGACGCGCCGGACACAGGGCAGATCGCCGTAGACGCGGGCTTGCGCATCGGCACGGTGGACATTGCCAATTCTAGGGCCATGCTTTCGGCGGACAAAGGCAAACGCGCTGCCGCCGTGGCCGAAAACACCGAGTATGTGAAGCAATGCGCCAAGTTCGGCACGGTCAACCATTTCCTGGTGATGATCCCCGAGGACCCAAACCTGCCGCGCGCCGAGAACTTCGGCTACATGGTGGAGAGCTTCGGCGAGTTGGCGCCGGTGCTGGAACAGAACGACGCGCGCATCGCGATTGAGGGCTGGCCGGGACCCGGGGCGCTCTGCTGCACGCCGGAAGGCTACCGAGCGCTGTTCCGCGAAGTGCCGTCGATGTCCATGGGCATCAACTATGATCCTTCGCACTTGATCCGCATGAACATCGATTACCTGCGCTTCCTGCAGGAGTTTAAGGACCGCGTCTACCATGTACACGGCAAGGATACCCAAATTCTGACGGAGAACATGTACGAATACGGCACGGAACAGCCGCCTACGTTCGCCAAGCCGGAGCCGTATAGCGGCATGACATGGCGCTATACGATCCCCGGGCACGGGGTAGCGCGCTGGATCGAGATCTTCCAGATGCTGCAAGCCAACAACTATCAGGGTTGCGTGTCGATTGAGTTGGAGGACAAGTTCTTCTTCCGTGAGCCGGACGCCGAGAAGGAAGGCATTTTGCAGGGTGCGCGCTTCTTGACCGGCTGCTAGGCAAAGCCACGAAGCCGCCCGCGGCGTTATGGCGGGGCACGGCATCGGCGAGCCAAGTTGTGAGGGGTTCAGGGCGTTACAGTGAGCGTCTTGAACCCCTCCATCGGCCCCGATCTGCGTCACGCACAAAAAACGTTTGTCACGCTCCTTTGTGCGCAAGCGCATGACATGCTAAACTGAAACCGCCCACGAAACCCGACGCGCTCTCAGCGTGTCATTACTCGACCCGCAGACTAAAATCGCATTTCGTTGACGCACCAACCATCAAAACCAATGGAGGAATGAAGCGATGGACGATATCCTGACTGCAATCCGGTCCGCCGTTATTGAGGGCAACGCCGGTCAGGTGGGGTCACAGGTTCAAGCGGCGCTGGACAGCGGCACGTCCGCCAAGGTGATCTTGGACGAAGCGCTGATCGACGGCATGCGTGAAGTAGGCGCCAAGTTTGAAGAGGGCGAATACTTTGTGCCGGAGATGCTGGTGGCGGCGCGCGCCATGAAGAGCGGGCTGACGCTCTTGCGCCCGCGGCTGGTGGAAGACGCCGTCGAGCCGCTCGGTCGTGTCGTGATCGGCACCGTACGCGGCGACATGCACGACATCGGCAAGAATCTGGTCGGCATGATGATGGAAGGCGCCGGTTTTGAGGTCCAGGATCTAGGCGTCAATGTCTCGCCGGAGCAATTTGTGGCGGCGGCGAAGGATGGCAACGCGGACATTATCGCCCTGTCGGCGCTGCTGACGACCACCATGCCGAACATGGCTGAGGTGATCAAGAAGCTGGACGAATCGGGCACACGCGGCAAGGTCAAGGTGTTGGTGGGCGGCGCGCCGGTGACGGAGGCCTTTGCCCAGCGGATCGGCGCCGACGGTTTTGCCCCGGACGCCAGCCAAGCGGCCTCGCTCGCCAAGTCGTTGATGGCTTAGGCTGGACGTATGCCCAAAAACAGCATGACCCCGAAGGAGCGCTGGCTCGCCGTTTTGGCGGGCCAGACGCCTGATCGCGTGCCGATGGATTATTGGGGCACGCCGGAGGCGACGCGCCAGGTGCGCGAGTACCTGGGCTGCCGCACGCGTTGGGACTTGATCGAGCGGCTGCATATCGACGCTGTCGTGGGGGTCGGCCCGGAATACGCCGGGCCGAAATTGCCGCGCAACCGCGATGTGTACGGGCGCACGTACAAGACTTTTCGCTATGGCGGCGGCAGTTATCGGGAATGCGTGGGCGGGCCGCTGGAAGGCTATACTTCTGTGGCAGAGATCGAGGCCAACTACACCTGGCCGACGCCCGACTTGTATGATTACTCGGTGATCCCCAACCAAATTCGCGGGCGCAAGCAGGGCTACCCGATCCGCGGCGGCGGCTCCGAGCCGTTCCTGATCTATGCCGACTTGCGCGGCCGCGAGCAGGCCTACATCGACCTGGTTGAACACCCCGATATTGTCCACTATTGCCTCGACAAGCTGTTCGACTTCTGCTACGAAAACACCGTGCGCATCTATGAGCAGATCCCAGGGCAGGTCAATCTCTCGTATGTGGCGGAGGACTTCGGCGGGCAGAAGAGCCTGTTGTTTTCGCCGGCTATCATTCACGAGTTCTTTTTGCCGCGCATGAAACGGATGATCGACCTGACGCATGAGGCGGGCGCCTATGCGTTCTTCCACAGCGACGGCGCCATTCGCAAGATTATCCCGGACATGATTGAGATCGGGATTGACATTCTGAACCCGATCCAATGGCGTTCGCCGGGCATGGACCGCGCCGGCCTCAAGCGCGACTTTGGCAGCCAGGTGGTGCTGCATGGCGGCGTGGATAACCAGTATACGCTGGCGTTCGCCACGGTCGACGACGTGCGCAAAGAAGTGCGCGAGAACATCGAGATTATGGGGCCGGGCGGCGGCTACATCTTGGCGCCCTGCCATAACATCCAGGCCGTTAGCCCGCCGGAAAACATCGTGGCAATGTATGAGACGGGCTTTGAGTGCGGCTGGATGTAGGGATTTATCGAAAAGCTGTCAACGGATAGGTGCATGACATGAGTAAGCGACCGAATATCCTGCTGATCTGCACGGACCATTGGCCTGCGGCGTTATTAGGGTGCGCGGGCCATCCTGTGATCCAGACGCCGACGCTGGATGAACTGGCGCGCAGCGGCGTGCGCTATACCAACGTCTACGGCGAGTGCCCCGTATGCATTCCGGCGCGGCGCACGCTGATGACTGGGACAACGCCGCGCACGCACGGCGATCGCGTCTTCCTGGAAACCGAGCCGATGCCCAGCCTGCCGACCCTGGCGCAGACCTTGCGCGACGCGGGCTATCAGGCGTATGCCGTGGGCAAGCTGCACGTGTACCCGCAGCGCAATCGCATCGGCTTCGACGATGTGATCCTGGATGAAGAGGGCCGCGTACAGTATGGATCGCTGGACGACTATGAGCTGTTTCTGGGCGATCACGGCTATGCCGGGCGGCATTTTGAACACGGCATGAGTAATAACCAGTACGTGACGCGTCCGTGGCACTTGCCGGAGGAAATGCACGCTACCAACTGGGCGGCCCGGCAGATGGAGCGTGTGATCAAGCGGCGCGACCCGCTGCGCCCGGCTTTCTGGTATCTATCGTTCCGCCATCCGCACCCGCCGCTTGTTCCGCTGCAAAGCTATCTGGATATGTACCGCGATCTGCCCATCGACGAGCCGTATGTAGGCGAATGGGCCGGGCGGGAGGACGCGCCGTACTCGCTGCGCGCGGGCTTTGCGCGGGCAGCGCACTATAACGCGGTGCAGACACGCCAAGCGCGCGCCGCCTTCTATGCGCTGTGTACGCACATCGACCATCAAGTGCGCACGGTGATCGGCACGCTGCGCGAAGAGGGGCTGCTGGACGATACGATCCTCTGCTTCACCTCCGACCACGGCGACATGCTGGGCAATCATCATCTGTGGGCCAAGCGGCTCTTCTATGAGTATTCGGCCAATGTGCCGCTGATCCTGGTCGGCGCAGCGGGAGACAAGCGCGTGGGCTATAACCAGGCGGATGACCGCCTCGTCGGCTGGCGCGACATTATGCCGACCTTGCTCGACCTAGCCGGCGTGCCCATCCCCGACACGGTGGAGGGGGT
>JBBSBO010000071.1:0-8292 GCA_038251215.1 Caldilineales bacterium | reverse complement strand
CCCTCCTCGAAGACGCCGTGCGTGGAAGGGTAGGTCACCATGACCGCGGCCAGGTTGGCGGCGTGCAGCGCGGCCTTGGCGCGTAGATCGTCCAGGTCCACATTGCCATCCTCGTCGCAGCGCACGACGACGACCTCCATGCCCGCCATTACGGCGCTGGCGGGGTTGGTGCCGTGGGCGGAAGAGGGGATCAGGCAGACGCGGCGGTGACCCTCGCCACGTGCGCGGTGATAGGCGCGGATGGTCAACAGGCCGGTGTATTCTCCCTGCGAGCCGGCGTTGGGCTGCAGCGATACCGCCGCAAAGCCGGTGATCTCAGCCAAGTCACGCGCCAGCCGTGCGAACAACTCCTGATAGCCGGCGGTCTGCTCGCGCGGGGCGAAGGGGTGGATGCGCCCGAACTCGGGCCATGTCACCGGAATCATCTCGCTGGTCGCGTTGAGCTTCATCGTACACGAACCCAGCGGGATCATCGAGTGCGCCAGCGAAAGGTCCTTCTGCTGCAGGCGGAAGATGTAGCGCAGCATCTCGGTTTCGGTGTGATAAGCGTTGAAGACGGGGTGCGTGAGGAACGAACTCGTGCGCGCCAGCGCGTCCGGATAGGCCAGATCAACTTCTGCCGCAGCCGCCGCTAGGTCGACCGGCTTCTCCTGCCCAAATTCCTCTTGCCCGAAGATAGCGAAGAGCGTGTGCAGATCGTCCGCGCTGACGGTCTCGTCCAGTGCAATGCCCACCGTGCCGTCGGCGTAGCGGCGTAGGTTGACTTGCCGGGCGCGGGCGCGCTCGATCAGCGCGTCAGCGGACAGAGGGCCGCCCTCCACGCGCAGCGTATCGAAGACCGGCACGCCGTTCAGCCGGTAGCCCAGCTGCGCCAACACGCCGGCGAGGATCTGCGTTTGCAGCCGCACGCGCTGCGCCATGCGCGTCAGCCCAGCCGGGCCGTGATACACAGCATACATGGAAGCCATCACCGCCAGCAGCACCTGCGCCGTGCAGATGTTGCTGGTCGCCTTGTCGCGGCGGATGTGCTGCTCGCGCGTTTGCAGAGCCAGGCGCAGCGCAGGCTGTCCCGTGGCGTCCACCGACACGCCCACCAGCCGCCCCGGCATGATGCGCTTGTACGCGTCGCGCGTGGACATAAAGCCGGCGTGCGGCCCGCCATAGCCCATGGGCACGCCGAAACGCTGGCTGCTGCCCACGGCGATGTCGGCGCCAAACTCGCCGGGCGGACGCAGCAGCGTCAGCGCCAGCAGATCCGTGGCGACCACGACCAAGGCGCCGGCGTCATGCGCGCGCGCGGCAAAGCCGGCATAGTCGTGGATGTTGCCGTCCGTATCCGGGTATTGCACCAGCACGCCGAAGGTAGGCCGGCTGAAGTCATAGGCGGCGTGGTTGCCCACGACCACCTCAACCCCGAGCGGCTGTGCGCGCGTTTGCAACACGGCGATCGTCTGCGGGTGACAGCGCTCGGAGACAAAGAAGACATTGGCGGGCGCGCCTTGATGGCCGCGTTGGCACATGGTCATCGCCTCGGCCGCGGCTGTGCCCTCGTCGAGCAGCGAGGCATTGGCAATGTCCAGGCCAGTTAGGTCCGTGACCATCGTCTGGAAGTTGAGCAGCGCCTCCAGCCGCCCTTGCGCGATCTCCGGCTGGTAGGGCGTGTAGGCGGTGTACCAGCCGGGGTTCTCCAGGATGTTGCGCAGGATCACCGGCGGCGTGAAACAGTCATAGTAGCCCATGCCGATGTAGGAGCGGTAGATGTGGTTGCGCTGCGCCACACTGTGCAGCTCCGCCAGGGCCTCGGCCTCGCCGCGGGCTGGGGGCAGTTGCAGCGGGCGGCGTAGGCGAATGCCGGCGGGGACCGTCCGGTCGATCAGCTCCTGCATGGAAGCGACGCCAATCGTCGCCAGCATCGCCTGCACATCCGCTGCGCTGGGGCCGATGTGCCGCCGCGCGAACGTGTCCAGGTCCCCCAGCAACTCCACGGCGGTTGGCTGTATTTTAGAATCGATCACATCCATACCCTTTCCAGATGAGCCATAGTAAAATCGCGACAAAAAGACAGCGACAAAAAACAGTAACAAAAAACGGGCAAGCGCAATCGCTGCCCGTTCGCTCTGTCTCCGGCCTGAGAGATTGCCCCTACTGCATCGGCAGAGGTTGCCCCGTCGGCGCTTTCGGCCTGCGCCGAAAGACTTTCCAGAGCCGCAAGTGCGCCGCGATCCTTCTGCCTGAGAGTGTCAGCCATGCATCCAGGCGGCGTGCATGGCCTTGCCCCTTCGGCGCCCCTGCCTGACCGAATCCAAGCCGGAATCTCTCTCGCCGCGCCCTATGTGCGGAACGCTCAATTTGATGCGGGCATCATATCACGAACTTGCTGTAGCTTAAAGCAATCGCCGGCCCGATGTGTTACGTTATTCACAATGCAACAGAATCCGGCTCGGGGCGCGCGCGAATGCGTGCAGCGCGGTCGATCTTCGCGCGAAACTAGGCAAGACCTAGCCAAGTGACCAGGTGAATTCCTCGCCTCTGGTTTAGGCCGGAGTCTCGCCACATGCATGAGGCATTGTGACCAATTTCACGATATGCTATTAGTATTGTGCCGTGCCTTACCCTACCTACCGAGTAGTTCTTGAAAGGAGCACCATGGCTGACAGACCTGCTGCCGCCAAGCGTTCGGCTAGCGGCGCCGGCGCCGAGCACCCCAGCGGTGACGCGCGCTTCAAACTGATTGACCGAACTCTGAAGCGCTTCCAGTATCAACAGGATGCGCTGATCGAGGTTCTGCACACCGCGCAGGAGTCGTTCGGCTATCTGGACGAAGACCTGATGATCTACGTCGCGCAGCAGCTCAAACTGCCCATGAGCTGGGTATATGGCGTGGCGACGTTCTACCACTTCTTCACGCTCAAGCCGCAGGGCGAGCATTCCTGCACTGTCTGCATGGGTACGGCCTGCTACGTCAAGCGCGCCGCCGAGATCGTGGCGTCACTCCAGGCGGAATACGGTATCGAACCCGGACAGACGACGCCGGACGGCAAGTTCAGCGTGGCGGCTGCGCGCTGTTTGGGCAGCTGCGGCCTGGCGCCGGTGGTCGTGCTCGACGGCGAAGTCATGGGGCGCATCTCTCCCGCTGAGGTGTTGGCCCAGGTGCGCGAACGAATTGCTTCCAAGGCTCCTCAAACTGTCCCGGCCTAACCACTCTCACTGTGAGGCAACTGCTCTATGAACCGTGTTGAACTGCAAAACATGGCGCAGACTGAAACGGAGCGGCAAAGCGCCTTCCGCTGCCGGCTGCTCTGCTGTGCCAGCACCCCCTGTCTGTCCTCCGGTAGCACCGCCGTGAGCGAGGCCATGAAGGAAGCCTTGGTCGCAGGCAACCTGAATGGCGAGGTCGAAGTCGTCGCCACCGGCTGCATGGGACCATGCAGCCGCGGCCCGCTCGTCACCGTCAAAGTTCCCGGACAGGAAGACGTCATCTACGAACAGGTGACGCCCGAAATCGCCAAAGAAATTGTGACCCAGCACGTCGCCGAAAATAAGCCAGTGAGCGAGCACATGCTGCCCGCCGACATGCCTTTCTTTGTCAAACAGAAGAAAATCGTCCTCTCCAACAGCGGTCAGATCGACCCGGAGAAACTGGAAGACTACGTCGCCCGCCAAGGCTACACGGCGCTGGCCCATGCCCTACGCGAAATGACGCCGGAAGAAGTCTGCGCCACGATCACCCAGAGCGGCCTGCGCGGACGCGGCGGCGCCGGCTTCCCTACCGGCATCAAGTGGGACCTGGTGCGCAAGTCGCAGGGCGACAAAAAATATGTCGTCGCCAACGGCGATGAAGGCGACCCCGGCGCCTACATGGACCGCACCCTGATGGAATCCGACCCGCACCGCCTGCTCGAGGGCATGGCGATTGCGGGCTACGCCGTGGGCGCCGACCAGGGCTACCTCTACGTGCGCGGCGAATACCCCATTGCCGCCCAACGCTTGCAGCGCGCCATCCGCGCGGCCGAGCGCCGCGGTATCCTGGGCAGCCGTGTGCTGGACAGCAACTTCACCTTCCGTGTCGACGTGCGCATCGGCGCCGGCGCCTTTGTCTGCGGTGAAGAAACCGCGCTGATGGCCTCCATCATGGGCCGCCGCGGCCAGCCTGTACCCCGCCCGCCCTATCCTGCGGAGCGCGGCCTGTGGGGCAAGCCCACGCTGATCAACAACGTCGAAACCTTTGGCAACATCGCGCCCATCATCCTCAACGGCGCCGAGTGGTTCGCCGGTATCGGCACGGAGAAGAGCAAGGGCAGCAAGATCTTCGCCCTGGCCGGCAACATCGACACGACCGGCCTGATCGAAGTGCCCATGGGCATCACCCTGCGCGAGATCGTCTACGATATCGCCAACGGCATCCCCGACGGCTATGCCTTCAAGGCCGTGCAGACAGGCGGCCCCAGTGGCGGCTGTATCCCGGCGCAATATCTGGATACGCCGGTCGATTACCAGAGCCTGGGCGCGCTCGGCTCGATCATGGGTTCCGGCGGCCTCGTCGTCATGGACGAGCGCAGCTGCATGGCGGACGTCGCCAAGTACTTCATCGAGTTCTGTATGGACGAGAGCTGCGGCAAGTGCGTGCCCTGTCGCGTGGGCACGGTGCAGATGCACCGCATCCTGGAGCGCGTTACCAACGGCAGCGCCGACTTTGACGACCTCAAGATGCTGGAAGAGCTATGCACCCTGGTGCGCGAGACCAGCCTCTGCGGGCTGGGGCAGAACGCGCCCAACCCCGTGATCAGCACCCTGCGCTACTTCCGTGACGAGTATGAGGCGCACATTACGGAGCGCCGCTGCCCGGCGGGAGCCTGCGAAATGGATTCAATTCCGGTGCGTGAACTACGCACGAACAGCCTCGTCTATTCGCACGACGGCGCCCAGGCCGAAGCGGCCAAGGCCTAGCAGTGAGGAGTCCGATAAGATGCCTGTTGTGACCTTGACGATTAATGATGAACTGGTCAGCGGACAAGCCGGCCAAACGCTGCTCTCCTTGCTGCAAGAGCGCGGCATCGAAATGCCGACGCTCTGCCACCTGGAAGGACTGAGCGAGCGCGGCGGCTGCCGCCTATGCATGGTCGAAATGAAGGGCAGCCCGCGGCTGTTCGCCGCCTGTGTTACGCCCGTGCAAGAAGACATGGTGGTCTACACGCACACCGAACGCCTGATCAACTACCGGCGCATGATCCTGGAGCTGCTCTTCTCCGAGCGCAACCACTACTGCGCCGTGTGCGTGATGAACGGCCATTGCGAGTTGCAGACGCAGGCCGCCGAGAACGGCATGACCAGCGTCCGCTACGATTATCTCAA
The DNA here is from genome assembly GCA_038251215.1 of Caldilineales bacterium. Taxonomy (GTDB): domain Bacteria; phylum Chloroflexota; class Anaerolineae; order Caldilineales; family Caldilineaceae; genus JASGTU01. The sequence goes on along the minus strand of JBBSBO010000071.1, from coordinate 2,940 downwards.
CCCGGACCTGCCCATGGACGCCAGCCACGAGCGCTATGTGCTGGACCATAACCGCTGCATCCTCTGCACCCGTTGCATTCGCGTGTGCGACGAGATCGAAGGCGCGCATGTGTGGGACCTGATGGGCCGCGGCGTGAACTCGATGCTCATCTCCGACCTGGCGATGCCCTGGGGCGACAGCGTAACCTGCACCAACTGCGGCAAATGCGTCCAGGTCTGCCCGACGGGTGCGCTCTTCACACGCGGCTCGACTGTGGCGGAGATGGAGAAGCATCACAATTTCCTGAAATGGATTTTGACCGGGCGTGAACAGAATCAGTGGGATTACTCGAACCTATAGGGGCAAAGAATCTATCCATGGCACCCAATCAAACCAACCCGCGTGAAGATGCAGCGCCTGCCGCCCCGCCGAACAACGGCAAGATCCGCTTGGCGACGGTATGGCTGGGCGGATGCTCCGGCTGCCACATGAGCTTCCTGGACCTGGACGAGCTTCTCTTGGACCTTTTTGCTCAGGCCGACCTGGTGTACAGCCCGATCGCCGACGTGAAAGAATTCCCGGAAAATGTAGACGTCACCCTGGTGGAAGGCGCCGTTGCCAACGTCGACCATGTGAAGCTGGTGGAGGAACTGCGCGAGCGCAGCAAGATCGTCGTCAGCTTTGGCGACTGCGCCGTGACGGGCAACGTCACCAGCCTGCGCAATAGGCTCAAGGTCGATGACCTGCTGACCAAGGTCTATCACGAAGGCCCGGGCAGCGTCCCGCATGGCGAGGACGACGGCATCATGCCGGCCTTGCTGCCGCGCGTTCTGCCTTTGCACCAAGTGATCAATGTCGACGCCTACATCCCCGGCTGTCCGCCGGATGTCGACCGTATCTGGACGGCCGTCAGCCAGCTGCTCGCCGGCGAGCCGGTGTCGCTCGAGCCGGATATGCTTCTATTCGGCTAATCAGTCGACGCCGCAAGCGGACATACACCGCCGCCATCGACTATCTTTCTCTTTCAGGAGGCGAACATGACGCGGACGATCACCATCGATCCCGTTACCCGTATCGAAGGTCATGCAAAGATCACCGTGATGTTGGACGACAGCGGCCAAGTTGAGGACGCTCGCTTCCACGTCACCGAATTCCGCGGCTTCGAGAAGTTTTGCGAAGGCCGCACCTTTTTTGAAATGCCCGGCATCACCGCACGCATCTGCGGCATCTGCCCCATCAGCCACCTCATCGCCTCATCCAAGACGGGCGATGCCATCCTGGGCGTGCGTATTCCGCCCACCGCGGAAAAACTGCGCCGCATGTTGAACTGGGCGCAGATCGTGCAGAGCCACGCCCTCAGCTTCTTCCATCTGAGCAGCCCGGACTTGCTGCTGGGCATGGACAGCGAGCCGGCCCTGCGCAACATCGTCGGCCTGATCCAGGAGCACCCCGACATCGCACGCCGCGGCATCCGCCTGCGCAAATTCGGCCAAGACACCATCCGCATCCTGAGCGGGCGCAGCGTACACCCGGCCTGGACGGTGGCGGGCGGCGTGCGCGAGCCGCTGGATGCCGAGCGCCGCGACATCATCCGGGACATGCTGCCCGAGGCCTTCGACACCATTGAGATGGCACTGACGCTGCTCAAGAACGCCAGCGACAGCTATGTGGACGAAGCTGAACATTACGGCAACTTCCCCAGCCTCTACATGGGCTTAGTCTCGCCACAGGGCGGGCTGGAGCACTATGACGGGCTGCTGCGCGTGGTTGACAGCGGCGGCAAGGTCCTGGAGCCGGGCCTCGAGCCTGCGCGCTATCGCGAGATCATCGGCGAAGCGGTGGAGCCGTGGAGCTACCTCAAGTTCCCGTATTACAAGCCATACGCCCACAACGGCTCCAGCTACTACAAGATGGGCATGTATCGCGTCGGTCCGCTGGCGCGCCTCAACATCTGCGATTTCGCGGGCACGCCCAAGGCCGACGAAGAACTGCGCGCCTTCCGCCAGCTCTCGCCGCAGGGCAAGATCGTCAACACGTCTTTCCACTACCACTATGCCCGCCTGATCGAGATCCTCTTCGCCCTGGAGAAGATCGCCGAGACCATCGAACACCCGGAGATCCTCGACGAGCATGTGCGCGCCAAGGCTGACGTCAACCAGCTCGTGGCCGTGGGCGTGAGCGAGGCCCCGCGCGGCACGCTCTTCCACGAATACCACGTCGACGAGGACGGTATCCTGCAGAAGGTGAACCTGATCATCGCCACGGGCCAAAACAATCTGGCTATGAACCGCACCGTCCAGCAGATCGCCCGCTACGAAATCAACGGCAACGGCGGCCAACTGACCGAAGGCATGCTCAACCGCATCGAACACGGCATCCGCCTGTATGACCCGTGCCTGAGCTGCTCGACCCACGCCATGGGCCACATGCCCATGCACGTGGAGCTGGTGGCGGCTAATGGAGAAGTCTTGGATGAGATCATCCGCGACTGACGCTGCGGCGCTTGTCATCGGATATGGAAACAGCCTGCGCCGTGATGACGGCGCAGGCTTGATCTTAGCCGCCAAACTCGCAGCGCAGCTGCAAGCGCAGGGCCGCACGACAACGCTGCTCACCTCGCACCAGCTCAACCCCGAAATGGCGGAGGACATCGCCGAGACGAACGCGCCCGCCGTGTTCTTTGTCGACGCCGAAGCCGCCGGCGAGAACGGCCCCTTTGCCATCCGCCTGGCCCCCGTGGCAACGGGCGAGAACTCGCCTAGCCTGGGGCATCACTTCTCGCCCGGGCTGCTAATGATCTACGCGGCCAACCTCTACGGCTACGCCGGCGCGGCCTGGACGCTCACCGTCCCCGGCTACGATTTCGCCCACGGCGAGGGCCTCAGCCCCCAAACCGAGGCCCTCATCGCGGCTTTTGATGCGACTAAGCTCCCCTTCTCGAAGGCAGCAAACGGCTAAGT
>JBBSBO010000070.1:0-8354 GCA_038251215.1 Caldilineales bacterium | reverse complement strand
TGGCGCGGGAAAAACGCTTGCAGGCGCAGACGCTCGTCGCCATGCAGCGCTATGGCCTGGCTTGGAGCATCGACGCCGACCCGCGCACGCCCAAGTCTGCGCGCAGCGTGCGCACGGTGACGGCGGACGCGCAGGGGTTGCGCTTGCAGGGCAAGGACCAGGTTGAAGACCAGGATGATGAGGACGGCGCGGCGCTGAGCTGGGCGGAGTTCATCAAGCTGCTGGCTGAAGTCCCCGCCGATCACTGGTGCGACCTGTATTTGGCCGCGCACGTGCCCAAAGCGCGCGCCGTGGAGCGGGGCGTGGAGCTAGGCCAGGAAGCCGCGACTATCTATCACGCGCTGCTGCCGCTGTACCTGGCGGCGGTGCGCCCGCGCTAAAAGTAGGCTGCTGGGCTAGTTTGTGGGCAAAGCCAGTTGGTTGATCGATCTGCCAAACTAGCTTGGTGCGCTATGCCTCTTCGCGTTGGCGACTTTCGTGGGTATCTTTCAGATGCTTCACAATCCACATGCGCGCCAGCGTACTCGGTCCCACGCCTATGTGATCGGCCTGTTGACGGAGCTGTTTCAATACTTGGGGTGAGAGGCGAACGGTAAGATTGGCAGAGAGATTCTTGGAGAACGTCACGTCGACCGGTTCGGTTTCATCCCAGTAATCGCCAAAGTCGTGTGTATCCCAGAATTCAGCTTCTTCCTGGCGGTTGGCAAAGTCGGGAATTCGACTCGTCATCTTTTTTTCCTCGGTCATGAGGGTTCGTTTCCTTTCGTCTCTCGGTAGATGCTGCGTTCCTTTTTGGCGGATGGCCGTGCCGTAACTACGTAGTACGTACCCTCGCCTTCCAGTGCAAGAACTACCGACAACAAATTGCCGGCCGCATTGGGACCAATCACCATGAATCGCCCTTGATAGGTTTGCCTGACTAGGTAATTTCCTTGGCAAACTTCCTCCACATCATCTGGCGTGATGGCGTGACGGGCAATGTGCGAGATATTCCAGTCATCCCAGATGAGGCGGCGAATCTCGATCATTGTACTGCATTGTACCGCAATGCAATGCGTTCTGCAACAATCAATTGAGTCTTATGAGTCGGTACGGGGATGCACGAGATAAGCCTATCCCCCATAGCGCCCGTAAGCGTAGCCCTCGTCGAACATGGCGATGATGTTCTGCGGCGGCATCTCCGCCAGGAGCAGGTCGTGGCTGGCGGCGAGGCAATAGCCGCCGCCCGGCGCCAGCGCGTCGATCACCGTATGCACCTCGGCGATCACCTCCTCCACCGTGCCGAAGGAGAGCGCCTGCTGGTGGTCGATGGCCCCGTGGAAGGTCAGGCGGTCGCCGTAGAGGCGCTTCAACTCGGCCAAGTCCATGCCGCGCGCCTGGCGCTGGATGGGGTTGAGCGCGTCCAGCCCCAGCTCGGTCCAACGGCCCATCAGCCCGCGCACCGAGCCGCAGGAGTGGAACATGGTGCGCAGCCCCGCCTGGCGTCCCAACTCCAAGAAGCGCACAAAGTCGGGGCGCAGGAACTCATCCCACATCTCCGGCGAGATAAAGAGGCTGCGCTGCGTGCCCAGGTCATCGCCGAAGAAGAAGATGTCGAGCAAGTCGCCGCACGCCTCGAAGAAGCGCACGGTCATCTCATAGTAGAAGTCGCTCACCTTGCGGATCACGGCCTTCATCACGTCCGGGTGAGTGATCATCTTCATGAAGAACTCGCTCATGCCCACCAGCTCGGTGGCGTCGGTGAAGATCACCACCCACGGCCCGCCGATCAGGGCGTGCTCGGGCCAGGCGGCGCACTCGGCGCGCAGGTGCGAGAAGTCGAACCAGTCGGGCGAGGGCCAAGCGTAAGCCTCCACCTGCTCCACCGTTTCCACGCCCGCCAGCGGATGCGTGTGCGGCTGCCCATAGTAGTCGCCGATGCGGTCCACGCCCCAATACGACTGGCGCGAGCCGTCGGCGCGCACTTTTAGCTCCGGCCCGACATAGCGTTCGCGCACGCGGCGGAAGTCGATGTGCAGCCGCTGCATCAGCGCCTCTTCGTCCGCCGCGCCCAGCCGGCGCATCAACGTGCGCGTCACCTCCGGCGCGGCGCCATACCACATGGGCACGCGGTCGGGAATGTCGTGGGTGAAGGCGGTGAGCACGCGTTCTTTGCTGTTCATGCGCGGGTCCTTTCGGGCGCTGGGCGGGTGGCATGGCGGGCGGGTGATGCGCTCAGCATACGCCCGCGGCGCGGCGCGCGTCAATTTGTCGCCTTATCGGGTGTATTCCAGAATGGGTAAATCGACTGCAAACTACAAGCCACAAAAGGTGGTTATCTCTATTTCGTATTCTCCTGCCGTTGTGCCATGATCCAATCTATGATGATCTTCCTGATGCAGGGCATTTTGCTGGCGCTGCCTGCCACGCTCACGCCCAGCCCGTTCAAGATGTATATCATCTCCGAGGCGCTGCAAAACGGCTTCCGTCGCGCCCTGCCCGCTGTACTAGCTCCCGCCATCACCGACGGGCCGATCATCCTGCTCGTGCTGCTGATCCTGAGCCGCACGCCACAGTGGATGCTGGATGTGCTGCGGCTGGGCGGCGGCGTCTATCTGCTCTATCTGACGACGAACATGGTGCGCCTGCTGCGGCAGACCGTCGGCCCTACGCTGCGCGCCGCCGCCGTGCCCAGCGGTCGCCAGAGCCTGGGCCGCGCCGTGGTCATCAACCTGCTCAACCCCAACGCCTATATCTTTTGGGCCGTTGTCGCCGGGCCGATTCTGGTGGCGGGCTTGCAGCAATCCTTGGCGGCGGGGCTGGCTTTTGTCTTCGGCTTCTATGCCGTGTTTTTTGTGGGCGTGATCCTCGTGCTGTGGGTCTTTGCCACGGCGGGGCGCATCAACGCGGCGGTCAACCGCGCCTTGCTCGGCCTCTCGGCTGTGGGCATGGCCGCGATCGGCATCATGCAGATCTGGGGCGGCCTTCGCGCCCTGGCGGGAGTATAGCGCGCCGCGTCCAGTGTATTCAACCTGCGGGTTCAAGCTAACCGGCTTTGGCCCAAGCACAGAAGGAGCAGCCATGCCGCACTACAAGAAGCTCGTGGGCGAGAAGTGCTATCTCTCGCCGTGCAGCGCCGAGGACGCCGCCCTGTGGGCGCAGTGGGACAACGACCTGGAGGTCGCCATCCCGCTGGGCGATGAGGCGTATACGCCCTTGGCGCTCGCCAAAGCGCAGGAGATCGTCGACCAGGCGCTGCACAGCCAGGATCACCTCTTCAGCATTGTCGACCTGGCGACGGACACGGTGATCGGGCGCTGCATGTTGTTCAACCTCAACCTGGTCGACCGCAGCGCCATGCTCGGCATCGTGATCGGCGTCAAGTCCTATTGGAGCCAGGGCTACGGCCAAGAGGCCACGCGCCTGCTGGTGGATTACGGCTTCAATTTGCTCAACCTCAACAGCATCATGCTCGGCACATTCGAGTTCAACACGCGCGCCATCCGCTGTTACGAGCAAGTGGGCTTCAAGGAGATCGGGCGCAGGCGGCAAGCGCGCATCATTGGTGGGCGCAAGTTCGACGCCATCCTGATGGACATCCTGGCCGAGGAGTTCGCGTCGTCGGCCGTGAGCCGTTTCCTGCCGCGATAGCCAGCCCCCGGCTTTGACATCTGCCGACTGCTCTCCTACAATGACCTGTACTGGCGGCTCTTTTACGCCGCCGGCTCTTTCACCGATCTATCGCCGACAATATCACTGCCCACACAGCCGTTAAGCATGTCGCGCAATGAGTTCGTCCTGATGCTTCCAGCCGGCTAAGCCGTCCGCCCACGCGGAGGGCGCATCGGCCGCGCCCCGCCGCCCTCATCTCCGTCCATCATTCCAGGTTCATCATTTCACGTCCCCCAACCCAGGAGATTGCCCGCCATGCAACACATGTTGATCTTCGACCGGCTGCAGTTTGCCGTGACGATCACGTTCCACTATCTCTTCCCCCAACTGACCATGGGCCTGGCGCTGCTGCTCTTCTACTTCAAGACGCGCGCCATGCGCAGCGGCAGTGATCCCGACGCTCAGGAACACTTCAACGAAGTCACGCGCTTCTGGACCAAGGTCTTCGCCGTCACCTTTGTCTTTGGCGTGGTCACCGGCATCCCCATGGAGTTTCAGTTCGGCACCAACTGGGCGGCCTTCTCCACCTATGCCGGCGGCGTCATCGGCCAGACGCTGGCGATGGAAGGGACCTTCGCCTTTTTCCTGGAGTCCACCTTCCTGGGCATCCTGCTCTTCGGCGAGAAACGGCTGGGGCAGCGCGTGCATTGGTTCGCCACGCTGATGGTCTTCGTGGGCACGTGGCTCTCCGCCTACTTCATCCTCGCAGCCAACGCGTGGATGCAGCACCCCGTGGCCTATGAAATGACCGCCGACGGCAGTGTGACGGTCAACAGCCTCGTCGGGCTGCTCACCAACCGCTGGATCTTCTGGCAATTCTGGCACAACATGACGGCCGCCGTGGCCACCGCCTCGTTTATCATGGCCGGGCTGGGCGCGTACTATCTGCTCGACGAACGGCACGCGGTCTACGGGCGCACCTTCTTGCGCACGGGAGTGATCGTCGCCGCCATCGCCAGCGTGCTGCTCATCTTCCCTACGGGCGACCGCAGTTCGCTGCAAGTCTTCAAGTTCCAGCCGGAAAAAGCCGCGGCCATGGAAGGCATCTTTCGCACCGAAGCGGGGGCGCCGCTGATCATCATGGGCCAGCCCAACATGGAAACCCTGACGCTGGACAACCCCTTTATCATCCCCAAGATGCTCAGCTTTATGACCTACCAGCGCTTTAATGCCGAGGTCAAAGGGCTGGACGCTTTCCCGCGCGACCGCTGGCCGGACAGCATCCCGCTCGTCTACTACGCCTACCGTATCATGGTGGGCCTGGGCACGATCTTCGCCGCGGTCATGGCGGCGTCGCTCTTCTTCCTGTGGCGCGGCAAGCTACACACCTTTCGCCCGCTGCTGTGGCTGATCATGCTGATCGCGCCCTTCCCCATTATCGCCACGACGGCCGGTTGGATGACGGCCGAAGTAGGGCGACAGCCCTGGCTTGTCTATGGCCTGCTGCGCACCGTGGAGGGCAAGTCGCCGCTGGTGGCGGACGGCAATACGCTCTTCACCTTTATCGGCTTCCTGGGCCTCTACTTTGCCGTCGGCCTGCTCTATGTGCTGCTCATCCTCAACATCATCCTCAAAGGCCCGCAGCCGCCCGCCCCCGCAGATGCGGACGCTGCGTCCCTCCCCGCCGCTCCGGAGGCGATCTGACATGGCGACAATTTGGTTTGTGATCCTCGGCCTCATGTTCGGTATCTATACGGTGCTCGACGGCTTCGACTTTGGCGTGGGCGCGCTCTACCTGTGGGTGGCGCGCCAAGACGGCGAACGCCGCGCCGTGCTCAACGCCATCGGCCCGCTGTGGGACGGCAATGAGGTATGGCTGATTGCCGGCGGCGGCGTGCTCTTCTTTGCCTTTCCGCTGCTCTATGCCTCGACCTTCAGCGGCCTCTATCTGGCGCTGTTCATGGTGCTGTGGCTGTTGATCCTGCGCGGCCTCTCCATCGAGCTGCGCCACCAGATCCACCACCCGCTGTGGGCCGATTTCTGGGACGTGATCTTCAGCGTCGCCAGCCTGGGCCTGGCTCTGCTCTTCGGCGTGGCCCTGGGCAACCTGCTGCGCGGCGTGCCGCTCAACGAGCAGGGCTACTTCTTTGTGGCGCTGTGGACCAACCTCCTGCCCTACGCCGAGCCGCAAGGCATCCTCGACTGGTTCACCGTGATGATCGGGCTGCTGGCGGTGGTCACGCTGATCATGCACGGCGGCCATTTCCTCGCCTTCAAGACGCACGACCCCATCCACGCCCGCGCCATGCAGGCCGCCGGCTGGATGTTTTGGCCGGTCATCGTGCTGACTGCAGCCACGGTGATCATCACGCCGCTGATCCAGCCGCTGGTGGTGCAGCGCTACGCCACGCACCCCATCGGCTTCATCCTGCCCATCGCCGGCGTGGCTGCGCTGGCCTATGTCGGCCTCGCCCATCGCCGCAACCAGCCGCTGGCAGCCTTCTATGCCTCCAGCGCCTTCATCCTGCTCATGATCCTCTCGGCGGCCTACGGCATCTACCCCAACCTGCTGATCGCCACCACCGACCCGGCCTATACCTTGACGGTGGACAACGCCGCCGCCGCCGACTTTGGCCTGCGCGCCGGGCTGGCATGGTTCTCGGTGGGCGCGGTCCTCTTCCTCAGCTACACCTTCTATGTCTACCGCTCCTTCCGGGGCAAAGTGGAGACGGGCGCGGGCGAAGGCTATTGATGGCCCGCGGCGCATGGACGCCGCGCATAGTTAATTGATCAGCCGCACGGACACACTAGGGGAGGCTTCCCGCGTGTCCGTGCTTTTTGACGCGCGGTCAACTGCGCCGACCGGGCAAAGGCAAAGCGTTAATCCCGCTTAACCCGCGCCTAAACCGCGTCAAGAGATCCGCTTCACCCCCTCCGCGCTGATTTCTCTCACATATCTCTAAAAATCCCCCTTGACCAAATTGCAAAGTATGCCATAGTAGACCGCACTGTGTAGACCGTGCTGGGGTCCGCTCGGCGATCGAGGCCTGACCCAGGAGCCAGGTCTATTAGAAGGAGTCCAAGAATTGACAGGAGAGAACATGTCGCGTTCCCGCTATCTATTCGTTGTCCTGCCCCTGTTCGTGGCGTCCCTGCTCGTGGCGGCCTGCGCGCAGCCGCCGGATGAGGCAGCCGCGCCGTTCGCGTCGGTCTTGGCAGAACCGCAGGCGCAGGTCGATTTGAGCGAAATCAAGAACTACTTGTCGGATCAGACGCAGGCGCTGCAGGAGACGACCGCCGTCCTCCATGCCGAAGCCGAGCGCTATTACGCGCTGGCGGAGGCGAAGGATTTCGACTACGCCGCGCTGTGGCAGGAGGACGCGCCCGCCGTGGTCGCCGCGCTGCACGCCGCCCAGGCCGCGTGGATGCAAGCCAGTCCCGCCTATGAAAAGATGGAGGGCATCGTCGCCGGCACGCCTGCGCTGGCTGAGTTCGACGTGATCTTGGATGCCGGCGCGAGCGGGGAGCAAGACCCCGCCAACGCCGCGCCCATCGACCTGACCCTGCGCGACGGTCGCGTCTTGGCCCGCCCCGGCAACCTCTTCGGCGTGACCGAGGCCGCACTGTGGGGCACGGACCCGGCCTATGCCGTGGCTCAGGTCGCCGCCGACTGGGACGGCGACGGCGTCGTCGAGTTCGGCGAGACGCTGCCCGACGCGCATGTGCTGGCGGCGGGGACCGAAAGCCTGAACCAGTACGCCGAGCAACTGGGCGTCGCCGCCGCCGCGTGGACGCCCACGCCCTCCGAGGCCTTCACCATGCTCGTGGTGATGACGCCCACCATGAGCGAATACTTCGCCTCTTGGCGCGACTCGCGCTTTATCGCCGGCGCCGACTCCACCCAGCGCGATTTTGTCGCCATCTCGCGCCTGGCGGATATCCAGGACATCCTGGGCGGGCTGCAACTGGTCTACGCCCAACTGCAACCCCTGGCGCAAAGCCTGGACGCAGAGCAGGCCGCCCAGATTGCCGCCGATCTGGACAACCTACAACGCTTTGTCGCCGGCGTCTACGCCGATGAGCAGGCCGGCAAGCGCTTTGGCCCGGAGGACGCCGATCTGCTGGGCGACGAAGCGCAGAATCGCGCCACAGCCATCACCGGGCAGATCAGCCAAGTGGCAGCGGAATTGGGCATCCCCCTGGCGGACTAGCGACCGGCTCACGTCCATGCAGAGAGAATCGCGGAGAATGTCTTGAATCGATCCACGCATATGATTAGAACTTGGATTATTGTCGTGGCGGCCCTTTGCGCCGCCGGCTGGGTGCAGCCCGCCGCCGCGGAGACCCTCCCCCCCCCCGCCGCCGCGGCGGAAGCGATGCGCGTTGCCATGCTCGAGGCGCAACTATCGCTGGTGGACGACGCAGTCGCCGCGCAAGAGGCCTGGCACAGCGCCGGCGAGACCTACGCCCTACACTTGGCGGCGACGCTGGCGCAGACGGCCCCGGCGGCGAATGCGCGCCTGCGCGCCGGGCTGGAGGAGGGCGACCAGGCGCTGGCGCAGGCGGATGCGGCGCAGCTCGCCGCGGCGCGCGCCCAGGTATGGACCGCACTGCTGGCGGGGAGCTATGACACGGTGGCGGCTTTGCTGCAAGCCGGCGACCCGGAGGGCGCGCGCGCCTGGCTGCCCGTGCGCGAGTTCCGCCATGCCACGCGCTTCACCCGCCCCAATGTCGACGCCACCCTGGCGCTGCGCGACGTTGCG
>JBBSBO010000069.1:0-8432 GCA_038251215.1 Caldilineales bacterium | reverse complement strand
TTGGCATACTCCGGTTACAAACCTCATAGGGACGACGAGCAGAGCGTTCTGCCGGCCCCTTTCAGGTTGCGTAGCCGGAGTTTCTGTGTTAAAGGTAGGCGACGTTTGTGATGTGCGGCTGTGATGTGCGGCTTGCCGGCGCGCCCGGCATGGGCGTGGATCGCCCGATTTCTGTAGTGTGCGTAGATTGACTCAACCAACTTTCTTATCAAACTACCTCATCAAACCGACGCGGAATTAGGGAGCAAAAATGAGCCTGAATTGCAAGACAGCGCAAGATGTAGCAGCCGCGATTAGCGACTACGACATTAAGTTTGTCGATGTTAAATTGACTGACCTCTATGGTCAGTGGCACCACTTCTCCTTGCCGGTCGAAGAGTTCGACGTGGAAGACACCTTTAGTGAAGGCCACGGCTTCGACGGCTCCTCGATTCGCGGCTTCAAGACGATCGAATCCAGCGACATGGTGCTGATCCCCGACCCCACGACCGCCATCATCGACCCGGTCTGCGCCATGCCGACGCTCAGCCTGATCTGTGACGTAGTGGACCCTATTACCGGCGAGGCGTTCAGCCGAGACCCGCGCAATGTGGCGCGTAAGGCCTTGGCCTATCTGCGCTCCACCGGCATCGCCGACGAGGTCCTGATGGGGCCGGAGGCGGAGTTCTTTATCTTTGACGAGGTTCACTATTTCTCCGGCCAGAATGCGTCGGGCTATGGGGTTGATTCGGAGGAAGCGCCGTGGAATTCCGGCATGCCGGGCCTGGGTCACCAGATCGGCTTCAAGGGCGGCTATTTCCCCGTGGCCCCGCTGGACGCCACCCAGGACCTGCGCTCCGAGATGGTGCGCGCGCTGATCGACGCCGGGCTGAACATCGAGGTCCATCATCACGAAGTGGGCACCGCCGGGCAGGCCGAGATTGACATCAAGTTCGGTCCCATGGTACAGATGGCCGACAACATCCAGGTCTACAAGTACGTGATCAAGAACGTCGCCAAGCGCAACGGTAAGACGGTCACCTTCATGCCCAAGCCCATCTTCCAGGAGAACGGCTCCGGTATGCACACGCATCAGAGCCTGTGGAAGGGCGGACAGCCGCTCTTCGCCGGCGACGAGTATGCCGGCCTCAGCCAGATGGCGCTGTGGTACATCGGCGGCATTCTCAAGCACATCAATTCGCTGCTGGCCTTCTCGGCGCCGACGACCAACTCCTACCGTCGCCTGGTGCCGGGCTACGAAGCGCCCGTGGTGGCGGCCTATTCGGCTCGTAACCGCTCCGCCTCGATCCGCATCCCGACCTATTCCAAGTCGCCCAAGTCCAAGCGCATCGAATTCCGCTGCCCGGACCCGGCGGCTAACCCGTACCTGGCCTTCGCCTCCATGTTGATGGCTGGCCTCGACGGCATCCAGAACCAGATCGACCCGGGCAACCCCGCCGAGATGGACCTGTACGACGCCGACACGCTGAAGAAGGTGCCGACGGTCAAAGGCTCGCTGGGCGAGGTGTTGGACGCTCTGGAGCAGGACCACGACTACCTGCTGGAAGGCGGCGTCTTCACCTCCGATCTGTTGGAGACTTACGTAGGCCATAAGCGCATCGCCGACGTCGACGCCGTGCGCCTGCGACCGCACCCGCACGAATTTGTCATGTACTACGGCGTCTAGCCTGCCGGCGGACGGTGGTTTGCAAGTATAAGCACAATGTACAATACAGTACGGACACGCTGCAGCGTGTCCGTACTGTATTGTACCCTCTTTACGCGCCCCGCCGGGCCGGTTGGGGGCGGCGCGCTTGGATGTTACAATAGAAGCGCCGGCAGGTGCGCCGCTACTTGGCTGCACGCCGGCGCATTCGGCTGCGCGCCGCCCGCCTCTGCCCGAACAGGAGATCCTTCGCCCATGCCCATCCAGAACAAACCGCAAGAACTCGAGCGCGTGGATGAACTCATCAAGCGCAACGACATCCGCTTTATCCGCTTGCAGTTCTCCGACATCGTGGGGGTTGCCAAGCATGTGACGATCCCCATCGGCCATTGGGAGACCGCCCTTGCCCACGGCATCTGGTTCGACGGCAGTTCGGTCGAGGGCTTCGCCCGCGTGGCTGAGAGCGACATGTACTTGGTGCCGGACTTGAACACCTTCGTCGTGATCCCGTGGGAGATGGATCTGTCCACTGCGCGCGTGATCTGCGACGTTTATATGCCGGACGGCGAACCCTTTCACGGCGACCCGCGCTATATCTTGAAGCAGCAGCTGGCCCGCGCCGCGCGCATGGGTTTTGACTATCAGGTGGGGCCGGAGCTGGAGTTCTTCCTCTTCGAGCGCAGGCCCGACCGCTCGCTGCTGCCCTTGCAGCCGCACGACAACGCCGGCTATTTCGACGTGAGCACCGACTTCTCGCACAACATCCGCCGCCAAATGGTGGACGCCTTGCAGTCGATGGGCATCAACGTGGAGACATCGCACCACGAAGTCGCCATCGGCCAAAGCGAGATCGATTCCCGTTACGGCCCGGCCTTGACCGCGGCGGACAACACGATCACCTTCCGCATTACTCTCAAGGCGATCGCGCAGAAGAACAATCTGCACTGCACCTTCATGCCCAAGCCGATCACGGGTATCGCCGGCTCCGGTATGCATGTGCATCAGAGCCTGTGGCACACGGGCACGAACGAAACCGCCATGTACGACGCCGACAACGAGTATGGCCTCAGCCAGACCGCGCTGCATTTCATCGCCGGTCAGCTGGCGCACGCCCCGGCGATGACGCCCATCCTCGCGCCGCTGGTCAACAGCTACAAGCGCCTGGTGCCGGGCTACGAGGCGCCGGTCTACCTGTCGTGGGGGCGCACCAACCGCAGCGCGCTGATCCGCATCCCACGCATCAGCGGCGGGCGGGCGCGCAGCAGCCGCTGCGAGCTGCGCTGCCCCGACCCCAGCGCCAACCCCTATTTGGCCTTCGCCGTGATGCTGGCGGCGGGACTGGACGGCATCGAGCGCAAGCTGACGCCGCCCAACCCCTCTGAGGAAGACCTCTATCAGGTGGATGGGTTGCGCTCCGGCCTGGAAACGCTGCCCGCGGACCTAGGCGCGGCGATCGCAGCGCTGACGCGCGACGTTGTTATCCAGAATGCGCTCGGCCAACATGTCTACGAGCGCTACGTCGAGGCCAAGCTGCAAGAGTGGGGCGAATACCGCATGCAGGTCACGCCGTGGGAGCTGGAGCGCTACCTGACCATGTATTAGGCCGAGGATTGATCCGAGGATTAATTTGAGTATAGCGCGCCATCTTCCAGGCGGCTGCCGGCTTCCTGGAAGATGGCCGTAACCTTCTCCCCGCCGCAGCACGCACTGAACCGGATATCATCATGGACCAATGGACGCGCTTGGAACTTGCATTTTCCTTGCAGCACGCCGATCGACCGCCAATCCTGGGCGGATGGCTGGCCGCGCCGGCGCACATTCGCACGCTGACCGGCTGTAGCGAAGACGAGTATTGGGCCGACCCGGTGGCGTGGAGCCTCGCCGCCGAGCGTGCGCTGGGCAGCGACGGCATCATCGACGTCTTTGTGCCCGTCTCGCGCGGCGAGTATCGCTGCGTGGACCAGCAAGTGCTGGACCGGCGCGCGGCCTACACGGTGGACTCGGCGCTGGCGGAGATCGACGCCATGCCTAGCGCGGCGGAGCTGCGCGCCGGATTCGACGCCGAGGCGCTCTATCGCCGGTTCGCGGCCGAGCACCAGGCGCGCCAAGCAGCCTGCGGCGACGTAGTGTGGTGTCCCGCCGATTGGTGGGTGATCCCCAAAGCGCTGTGGTATCACGAGTTCGGCTATGAGACGGCCCTGACTACGCTGGCGTTGTATCCCGACCGCTATCGCAAGCTGATCGAGTTCAGCGCCGAGCAGGGGCGCCAGCGCGCCACGGTGCGGGCGCGTATGATCCGCGAGGGCATCCACCCGCGCGCCATCCTCACGGGCGAGGACCTGTGTGCGCAGAAGGGGCCGCTGGTCTCGCCGCGCTATTTGCGCCAGGAGTATTGGCACTGGGTGGAGTACGCCCTGGAGCCGCTGCTGGAGGTCGGCGCCAAGATCGTGTGGCACTGCGACGGCAACTATCGCCCGCTGCTCGACGACGTGCTCGCCGCGGGCATCGGCGGCTTGCAGGGCTTTCAGCGCGAGTGCGGTATGGAACTGGAGTGGATCCGCAAGCTGCGCACGCGCGAACAGGAGCCGCTGCTGATCTTCGGCGCCATGTCCGTGACGCAAACGCTGCCGCATGGCTCGCCGGAGGACGTGCGCGCCGACGTGCAGCGCACGATTGACCTCTGCCGCGACGAGGCCGGGCTGGCATTTATGACGAGCAACACGATCACGCCGGACGTGCCCTTCACCAACCTGCTGGCCTACTTCCGCGCCGTGCAGGAGAGCGCGTGGTAGCGCGCTAGACGTCCAGCCCCAGCTTCGTCTCTTCGATCAAATGGTCCACCACGGCGCGCAGATCGCCGTCTGTGCTGTCATAGATGCGCAGCTGGCGGTCGGCGCTGGTGCCGTGCGTCAGCATGGTTTCGATGGGCTGGATGAAGCGCGCCAGTTCCAACTCGTCGATCTCCTCGGCGATCAAGTCCAGCAGCTCGCGGATCAGCTGGCGCGTGGGCGCTTCGGTGGACTTGCCGAAGTCGATCATTTTGCCGTCAAGCCCATAGCGGCTGGCGCGCCAGCGGTTTTCCTCCAGCAGGTCGCGACGATAGACGCGGAAGGTGATGTTGTTGCGGCGCAGCTTCCACAGCCACAGCACAATCGCCTGGAAGAGCGCCACCAGGGCGATGGCTTCGTCCACGCGCGGGCAGATGTCGCAGATGCGGAATTCGAGCGTGGGGTATTGGTGGTGCGGGCGCACGTCCCACCAGATCTTGCTGGCGTCGGGGATGCAGCCGGTGTTGACCAGCGTGCGCACCAGGCGGTCGTAGTCGGCTTCAGTGCGGCAGATGTCGGGGATGCCGGAGCGCGGGAAGTCGTGGAAGACGACCGAGCGATAGCTCTTGAGGCCGGTGCGCCTTCCCAGCCAAAAGGGGCTGCTCGTGCTAAGCGCCAGGATGTGCGGCAGCATATAGCGCACCACGTTCATAGCGTCGATGGCAAAGGCGCGGTCTTCGATGCCGATGTGTACGTGCATGCCGAAGATGAGCAGGCGCTGCGCCAGGGTTTGCATCTCTTCCAGCACGCCCAGATAGCGCGGGAAGGGCGTCACCTCCTGCTCGATCCAACGGCTGAACGGATGCGTCGCCGCGGCTACGATCTCCAGCCCCTTGTCGCGCGCCAGGTGTGAGATGAAGCTGCGCTGGCGGATCAACTCCTCCTCGGCATGGGCTACCGTCTGGCAGATGGGCGTGCCCAGTTCCACCATGGACTGGTGCAGCTCCGGCTTGATCTCGCGCTCGACCATGACCACGCGGCCGTCTTCGATAAACTGGCTGATGAACGAGCGCAGTTGGCGCGTTTCGGGATCGACAATCTGGTATTCTTCTTCGATGCCGATGTTGAGCGAGGGGCGCGCAATCATGCGATGTTCTCCGTTTCTGCCACAATCGAATCGACTACGGCGCGCAGGTCTTCGCCGGATTCTCGCCACACGCGCACCTGGCGTTCGGCGCTGGCGCCGTGGGCGAGGATGGTGTGGACGCGGGCCAGTTCATCAGTCACGTTGAGGCGAGCGGCGTAGGGTTCGACGTGCGCCAGCAGCTCGCGGATCAGTTCCGGCGCGGGCAGCGATTGCTCCACGCCAAAGTCGAGCAGCTCGCCTTCCAGCCCATAGCGCACAGCGCGCCACTTGTTTTCGGCGATCAGCAGCCGTTCGTAGATGCGGAAGGAGAGGTTGCGCTGGCGCAGGTCCACCATCCAATCGACCGTCGCCTGCACCAGCGCGGCAATGGCGAGCGTGTCGCGATAGTCGGGGAGCATGTCGCAGATGCGGATCACCAGCGTGGAGAAGCGATAGTGCGGCATGATGTCATAGCGGATCTGGCTGGCGTCGGGGATGGAGTGTGTGCGGATCAGCGTGTCGACGTAGCTGCGATATTCTTGGTAGCTGGCGAAGTTGCCGGGCGTGCCGGAGCGCGGCAGCGCGTCGAGCAGCACCGAGCGATAGCTCTTGAGGCCGGTGTTACGGCCCACCCAGAAGGGGGAGCTGTTGCTGAGGCAGAGGATATGCGGCAGCACGTAGCGCATGGCGTTCATCACGTCGACCGCCAGCTCGCGATCCTCCACGCCGATGTGGATGCGCAGGCCGAAGACCAGCAGGCGCCGCGCCAGCATCTGTGCGTCCTCCTGGATGGCGCGATAGCCGGGCAGCACCTCGCGCTGCTTTTCCCAGCGGCTGAAGGGGTGCGCGCCCGCCGCCGCCACGCGCCAGCCATTGGCGTGGGCGATCTCCAGGATGTTGGCGCGCATACGCAGCAGTTGCTCGCGCGCCTCTTTGATGTCGGCGCAGACGGGCGCGCCCACTTCGATCACGGCGTTGTTGAACTGCCCGGCGATGTCGACATCCGGCGTGCGCTCCAGCACGACCAGCTCGTCGCGCGCCATGCTTTGCAGGACATAGCCGACCAGCTCGCGGCTGTCCGGGTCGATCAATTGGTACTCTTCCTCGATGCCGATGTTCAGGCTGGGGTAGTACATGGCGCTCTCTTTCCGTGCGGCGCGTGATTCCGGGTGGCCCGTGGGGCGCGGCTTGCGAACCTATTTGGGGTCGACGACGAAGGCGGGGATGACCGAACCGCCGCCCGCCGTGACGTTGAGCAGGGTGACGGTGCTGAGACGGGTGAGGCAGGCGCCGACGGTGTCGCCGTGAAATAGGAAGGGGTCGCAGTCCACCAGGCGGCGCCCAAACTCCACGCTGCCGTCGTCGTTCATGCGCGGGAACTCCTCATAGGCGATTTCGGCGCGCGCCTGCACGATAGCCGGCTCGGTGAGGGCCTGGTGCAGGCCTTGCTCCCAAGTTGCCTGGTCGGTTTCCCAGCCGATCAAGACGCCCTTGCCACCGTATTCGTCGTTGGGCTTGAGCACCAGTTCCTCGCGATGGTCGCCGGCCCAGGGCACGAGGTCGATCTGCGCTCCGTTCGGCCCCACGCTGTGGCGTTCCTCCACGATGCGCGTCCAGGGAACATGCTCCTGGATGGCGCGCCGCTCCAGCGGGCTGAAGAGATAGGCGTTGCGCTCGTCGGACACGACGGCGAAGCTCGCCTTCTTGTGCAGCAGCTTGCAGGTGAACGGGTTCGCCATGCAGATGACGCCGGCGCGCAGCGCGTCGATCAGCGGGTGCTGCGTGCCGTAGCGTTGCAGCAGCTCGCTGGTGAGCACGCGCTTGTAGACGAAGTCCACGGGCTGCCCGGCGGCGTAGAGGCGCCCGCCACGAAAGTCGAGGTCGTCGGGCGTACAGATCACGGATTTGATGCCGTAGCGCGCGAAATAGTCGGCAAAGAGGTGAAACTCGGTGGTGGTGGGCACGCCTGCCCAGTCGACGATCGCCATGTCGGGCAGCTTGCCGTAGCCGCCGCGCCACTGGTAGTAGACATGCAGCAGGGCGTCGGCGGCGCGGCGGCGCGCCAGCAGCGGCTCGACGTGGTAGCGCTTGCCGAACTCGTGCATCAGCGGCGTCTCCAGGAACAGCTCGGAGAGCACGTCGTTATAGGCCATGCCCGCCGGGCTTTCGCCGTTGAACTCGATAAAGTTGAGGCCAAAGCTGCCGTCCTCGCGGTGGGCAAAGAAGCTGTCCAGCCGCGCCGTGGGGATGGTTGTCTCATAGCCGGCGGGGATGGCGACCAACTCCTCTTCCTGCGCGTCCAGATAGACCTGGGCGCGCAGATCCGCCGAGGCGAGCATGGCGTCGGCGGTCTTCTGGAAGGCGCGCAGCAGCAGCAGCGTGCGCGCGGAGAGGTAGTGCCAGCTGAGGCCGGTGTGAAACATGGGGCGCAGCACGGTGCAGAGGGGCCGGTCGCCAAAGATGAGCCGGCGCTCGGTCATGCCGGGCAGGATCACATCCCACGAAGATTGGGCGAGGGCGGTCGAGGCGGACAACTCGTGGTAGAAGTCGATGGCGTCGTGAAGACGAGTCATGGTTCCCCCGGCAAGGCTAGGCCCGCCGACGGCGGCGCGGGCGCATGGTCAGATGGTCTGCATTATATTGGGGCGGAACCCTGTCGCGCAAGCCGCGCGAATGGATCTCTTTGCGGTTTGATTTTCTACCCTGGCAGCCCCTCCAGGATGCCGAGCAGCAACTGCGTCAGGCGGGGCGTGATGATCTGCCCGGCGTCCTTCACTTCCTGATGCGACGGCTCACCCTCGGCGTCCACCTGGTCGATGGCGACGTTGGTGATGGTGCCGATGCCGAGTACGTCCATGCCGGCGTGGTGCGCCACCAACGCTTCGGGCACGGT